>JAABRB010000215.1 GCA_011391185.1 Betaproteobacteria bacterium | reverse complement strand
GAACCGCCCCATCGGGATCTTGGAGAGCATGTAGTTGATGTGCGTCTCGGTCATCTGATCGAAGATCGCCGTCTTCGCCGCCGCCGGCGTCACGCAATTCACCAGCACTCCGGATTGCGCGAGCTCCTTGCCGAGCGATTTCGTCAGCGAGATCACGCCGGCCTTCGACGCCGAGTAGGCGACCGCGTTCGGGTTGCCCTCCTTGCCGGCAATCGATGCGATGTTGACGACCCGCCCGTACCTGTTCGCGACCATGTAAGGCGCGACGAATTTGCAGCACAGGAACTGGCTCGTCAGGTTGATGCGCAGCACGCGCTCCCATTCGTCGATCGGGTAGTCGACCGTCGGCGTGTTGAGGCCCGCGATACCGGCGTTGTTGACGAGCACGTCAATCTTGCCGAGCGTGCTCGCCACCGATTTGGCGGCTTTCTCGACGGCCGCCGGATCGGTCACATCGACGGTGTCGCCGCTCACCTTGCCGCCCAGTGCGGTCACGCACTGCTGCAGAAGCTTGGCGTCGCGATCCCAGATGCGCACGCTCGCGCCTGAGGCGGCGAGCCGCTTGACGATGGCGTGCCCGATACCCTGGGCGCCGCCCGTGACGATGGCCGTGCGGCCCTTGAAGTCGAGCGCATTCATGCGATGAAATCCGATTCCGGGGTTGAGGAGAGAGGCTGCAGTGACGCGGGAGGATTATAAGGGGGAAGAATCGTGGCGGCTGCCCGGCTCAAGGCGCGACGCGGTTGAGTGCGCGCGGGGACTTGGCTGCGATCCACGGCGCGGACGCCCGGTCGAACTCCAGGAAATGCGCCGTCTTGAGGTGCGCCTGGAAAGCGGCCTCGTCGTCGTAGAGCTCGTAGAGGAAGTAGCGCGTCGCATCCTTGGGATCCACGCACACATCGAACAGCTGGCAGCCGGGCTCCGTTTCGCGCGAAAGCCGCGCGTTCTCGACCATCGCGGCGTGGAACGCGGCGAGGTGCTCGCGCTTGATGGTGAAGTCGACGACGATGACATACATGATCCGTCTCTCCGGATGGCTGCTTCAGGGTGTCGGAAACCGGCGGCGCAGATCCGCCACCTCGTCGGAGGTGAGGAGCCGCACCTTCTCGCCGCGCAGCATCAGGTAGAGCCGCGCGGTCGCCTCCAGCTCCTCGGTCGCGTCGGTGGCGGCCGCGAGCGACGTGCCGCCGACGACCGGCCCGTGGTTCGCGAGCAGCACGGCGTGGTGCCGGGTCGCGTATTCGCGCACCGCGTCGGCGAGCGCGATGTCTCCGGGGGCGAAATAGGGCACGAGGGGCACTTTCCCGAGCCGCATCACGTAGTAGGCCGTGAGCGGTGGCAGCACGTCTTCAGGGTCCACGTCGTCGAGCACCGACACGGCGACCGAGTAGGTGGAGTGCAGGTGCACCACGGCACCAAGCGCCTGCCTTTGCTGGTACATGCCGAGATGCAGGAAGCTTTCCTTCGACGGCGGGTCGCCGGCGAGCAACGTACCGTTCCAGTCGAGTTTCGATATTCGGGCAGGATCGAGGCTGCCGAGCGAGGAGCCGGTGGGCGTGAGGAGCCATCCGTCATCCAGCTTCGCGCTGATGTTCCCGGTCGATCCATGGGTGAGTCCGCGGTCGTAGATCGACCGCGCGACGCGCGCGATCTCCTCGCGGAGCTTCGATTCGCTCACGCCACCATCTCCAGGGCCTTCGCGAAGAAATCCGGCGTGCCGAAATTGCCCGACTTCAGCGCGAGCAGAATGTTCGGCTCGCCGAGCGACATCGTCCACGGGACACCCGGGTCGATCTGCGGTCCGATGCGAAGTCCCGATACGCCGAGCGCCTGCACGACCGCGCCGGACGTCTCGCCACCGGCGACGACCAATCGTCGTACGCCGAGCGCGACGAGATCGCGGGCCACTTCGGCCATGCAGGTCTCCACGAGATGCCCGGCGCGTTCGACGCCGAGCTTTGCCTGGGCGGCCTTGACGTTCTCCGGATTCTCCGTCGCGTAGACGAGCACCGGCTCGCCGGCAAGCCGCTTTTCCGCCCACTCGCGCGCCTGCGCGGCGACCGGCCGGCCTTCGGCGAGCCGCAGCGGATCGATCTGGAAGCCGGGCCGCGACTTGAGCCACTCGGCGACCTGGCCGTTCGTCGCGACCGAGCAGCTTCCGGAGATCACGGCTGCCCTTCCGGCGACCGCGGGGAGATCGGCGGCGCGTTCGGGCGCGCCGAGCCGGCCGCGCTTCCGGAAATTGTCGGGCAGACCGATCGCAACGCCCGACCCGCCGGTCACGAGCGCGAGGTCGGCGCAGGCGGCGCCGATCGAATGCAAATCGGCGTCCGACACCGCGTCGACGATCGCCATTCCCGCTCCGTCGCGGCGCAGCGCGGCGAATCGTCCGCGGATCGCCTCGGGGCCGGCCGCCACGGTGTCGTGACGGACCAGCCCGATCTTGCGCGCGGTCTGACGCTGCAGCACCCGCACGAGGTTCGCATCGGTCATGGGCGTCAGCGGATGGTCCTTCATGCCCGACTCCGACAGGAGCACGTCCCCGACGAAGAGATAGCCGCGGAAGATTGTGCGTGCGTTCTCCGGGAACGCTGGACACGCAATCGTGAAGTCCGTGCCGAGCGCGCTCAGGAGCGCATCGGCGACCGGTCCGATATTCCCCCGGTCGGTCGAGTCGAACGTGGAGCAGTACTTGAAAAAGATCTGTTGCGCGCCAGCCCTGCGCAGCCAGGCGAGCGCGGCAAGCGATTGCGCGACCGCATCCTGCGGCGCGATCGTGCGCGACTTCAGCGCGACGACGACCGCGTCGGCATCCGGCGGCGAGCCTTCCGGAACGCCGAGCAGCTGTACCGTGCGCATTCCGCCGCGCACGAGCATGTTGGCGAGGTCCGTCGCACCGGTGAAATCGTCGGCAATGGCGCCCAGCAACACTTCGTGTACTCCGTGTACTCGCTATGCAGCCTGAAGCGGATCGAACCCGCTCAACTCTATTCTTCGGCCTTCGGCGTGCGAACGGTACACCGCTTCCTCAATCCGCAGGTTGACGAGGTACTCGCGCGCGGTGTTCTCGAAGGGCGCGCCATCGAGCAGACCGCGCACGACGTGGCGCTGCAGCCACTCGCAGGCACCGCCCGCGAAGGTGTCGGTCGGTCCGCTGTCGTAGCGATGCTCGACCTCGTCGCCTTGGTGAGGCTTCCACCAGAGCCTCGCGTCACCGTCGAGGCGCAGGACGCCGCCCGAGCCTTCGATCCACATCTCGCCCATGGTCCGGCGCGGATTCGCCGCGACGTGATCGTTCAGGCGGTTGCCGTCGAAGAGCCCCGCGGCGCCGCCGGCGAATTCGAAAGCGATGTAGCCGGCGTCCTCGCCCGCGATCACCGGATTCATCTTGCGCAACCGGGCATAGACCGCGGCCACCTCGCCCATCAGGAAGCGGAAGGAGTCGATCCAGTGGATCGCGGTCTCGACGACGAGAAAGCGCGGCATCTGCTGAAAGTAGGGCTGGCGGTCGAGGTATGCGCGCGGACCCTGCCCGTCTCCGGGGCGCAGCCGGAACGCCACGCAGTGCAGGTCACCCAGTTGCCCGGCGTCGATGAGCCGCTTCGCCTCGCGGTGCCACGGTGTCCAGCGGAAGTTCTCGTGGATGATCAGCGGAACGCCCGCGCGCTCCGCGGCCTCGGTGATACCGAGCGCATCCGCGTACGTCTGACTGAACGGCTTCTGGCAAATGACCGGGATCCCGCGCTCGACGGCGGCTGCGACGAAAGCACGGTGCGTTGCCGGCGGGGTGATGACGTCGAGCAGCTCGGGTTGGGCGGTATCGAGCATTTCCTCGAGCGAGCCGAAGACCCGTGCGACGCCGAAACGCTCGGCCATCTGGCGGCCCTTGTCGGTGTCGCGATTGGCGAGCGCGGCACATTCGACCTCCGCGATGTTGCGCCAGCCCTGGTACTGGAACTGGCTGAAGTAGCCCGCGCCCGCGCAGGCCACGCGCAGCTTGGCCATCACTTCGCCCCGAGTGCCTCGATCACGGCGCGGGTCACGGCCGCGGTGCCATCCGTGCCGCCGAACTCGGGCGTCAGGATCTTCCCCGTCGCAAAGGCGTAATCCACGGCGCGATCGAGCAGTGCGGCGGCCTCGCCGCATTGTCCCAACCCGTGGCGCTCGCCCAGCCAGTCGAGCATCATCGCGGCCGACAGGATCATGGCGGTCGGATTTGCGAGACCCTTGCCCGCGATGTCCGGCGCAGTGCCGTGCGCGGGTTGAAACAAGCCGTGCTCGTCGCCGATATCGCCCGACGGCGCCATCCCCATGCCGCCGATCAGCCCGGCGCTCAGGTCCGACAGGATGTCGCCGAACTGATTCTCGGTCGGCATGACGTCGTACTCCCAGGGCTTGCGGATGAGGTTGAGCGACATTGCGTCCACGTAGCTGTGGTCGGCGGTGATGTTCGGGAAAAGCTTGGCGCGCTCCCAGAAGATCTGATTGAAGAGCGCCAGGCTGCGGTGCACGTTCGACTTGTCGACACACGTCACGCGGCCCTTTTTCGGATTGCGTGCGCGGCGCTTCTCCGCCAGGCGGAACGAGAAATCGAAGAGCCGCTCGGAGCCTTTGCGCGTGGTCCGGCCGACGTCGTAGGCCTCGTCAGGCGTCGAGCGCGGCCCGACTTCGGGATGGTAGCGTCCGTAGAACCAGCCTTCGGTCTGCTCGCGCACGAGGACGAAATCGATTTCCGCGGCGCGCGGATCCGCGAGGGGCAGCTTGGTTCCCGGCAGCGCGCGCACGGGGCGCACGCCTGCGTAGAGGTCGAGGTCGAGGCGCAGCTGGAGCTGCGGCGCGATCTCGGTGCCATCGGGAAAGCGCACGTCCGGCAGGCCCATCGCGCCGAACAGGATGGCGTCAGCCCGCTCGCATGCCTTCGATACGGATTCCGGCAGGTCGGTACCCGTTTCGCGGAAGAGATTGGCGCCTGCCCGATGATGCTCGTACGCGAGCTTGAATCCCCCCATTCGGGCGACCAGGCGATCGAGGACCTCGAGGGCGGCTTTCGTCACCTCGACACCGATGCCGTCGCCCGGCAGCACCACGATCTGGAACGTCTTGTCGGTCATTGCTTCACAGCCTCAAGTTTGCATTCACGTACTGCGACGTACTGCGCCGGCCGCGCGAGCGACCTCAGAGTTGATTCAGTTGGTGGCGCTCCAGGATCTCGAGCAGTTCACGGCTCGCGCGCTCGCGGTGCGCACGGTTCGTCTCGAAGGCGCCCTTTGCGTCGCCGGCGCGCAGGCGCTCCAGCAGCAGCGTGTGCTCCTTCGTGGAGCTCACCGGCTTCTCGCGCATGCGGAGCGTCGACATGCGCACGCGGTGCGCGCGATCCCAAAGGTTCAGCACCGCGTCGATCAGCAGCCGGTTCCCGGAAAGTTCGATCAGCCCGCGATGAAATCGCGCGTCGGCCTCGGCCCAGGCATCCAGGTCGTCGGCCTTGAGCGCCTTCGCCATATCGCGAGAGGCTTGCACCAGCGGCGCCAGCTCTTCTTCGCGGGGTGCCCGGCGCGCAACAATCTCCACCGCAGCGCTTTCGAGCGCGGTGATCACGACGTAGATGTCCCGCATGTCGGCGGGCGACACCGGCAACACCTGCATGCCATGCCGCGGGACCACCTCGACGAGACCTTCCTTCTGCAGCCGGATGAGCGCTTCGCGCACCGGTGTGCGGCTGATCCCGAGCCGGTCCGCCAGCTCCTGCTCGAGCGCCCGGAATCCCGGCGGCAGGGTGTTGTCGAGGATCTGCCCGCGCAGCCGCTGATAGGCCACCTCGACGAGCGAGCTCGACTGCGTCGATTCGCGAGCGCCGGTGCTCATCGCGCCACCGGATAGTGCCAGTGCACGGGAGAGTGGCCGGCAACCGGCGCGCGGAACGACGTGATCGCGTCCCCCAGGAGACAGCCGAGATAGGCGGTTCGCAGATCGGCTCCCCCGAACGCCAGGCTGGAGATGTTCTTGAGCCCATTCCCGATCCGCCCGAGTTCGCTCAGGGCAATGGGCGCAATGGGCGCGTCGGAATGCGGCGTGATGGCGTACATGTGGCGGCCAGGTCAGGCGGGCGGAAGCCCTTGGCGGACGGAACAATGTATACGTTGTGCCGCGCTTTCGCAACCCGCAGGACGGGTCGCGGGCGCCCGGCTTTCGCAAGCCCGCGTTATTAGGGGTGAATCGGGCGCCGTGAGTCGCTATAATTCCGCGTTCCGGCT
>JAABRB010000214.1 GCA_011391185.1 Betaproteobacteria bacterium | reverse complement strand
ACCGGCGGGCCGAGCAAATCGAATACGATGCGCACGAAGCCATAGACCGCGACCTTGGTCATGACGCCGCTCATCAGCGCCGAGACGTGGCTCGGTGCGGCGGCGTGCGCGGGCGGAAGCCAGGCGTGCAGCGGCACCAAGCCGGACTTGGAGCCGGTTCCGATCAATACAAGCAGGAGCGCAATTCCAGCCGCGACCGGCGTCAAGGTGCGGCCGCGCACCGCATCGAATGTATAGGCGCCCTCGCTGCCGGCGAGCACACCGAACGCGAACAAAAGCGCGAGCGTGCCGAGCGCCGCCATCATCAGATAAAGCAGGCCGGCCCGCCTGCTCTCTTCGTCGCGGTGGCGCACTACCACCAGCACCCAGGAGGAGAGCGACATGAATTCCCACGCGACGAGGAAAGAGAACGCATCGTCGGCGATGAGCACCAGATTCATGCCGAGCAGAAACAGCGCGTAGGCCGGCAGCACCCGGAGCGGTTCGGGCTCCTCGCGGCCGTAGCCGATCGCGTAGAGGCTGATAATGCACGCGGCACCGTTGACGATCACCGCGAACACGACGGACAGCGCATCGAGCCTGAGCCGGGTGCCGAGGCCGGGAAGGCCGATGGGAAGCGACAGGGTTTGCGGCAGCGTGCCCATCGCTACATAAACCGCGGAGGCTGCCCCCGCGGCCGAAATCAGGGCCGCCAGGGCATAGAACACCTCGCTGCCACGAGGCGAGCGAGTCAACGGAATCGCCGCCGCGGCCAAGGCCAGCCATGCGCAAGCGAGGAACCCGGCGTGGAGGGCGAGACTCACGGCTGGTCCGCCGGAGACCAATTCAGCGCGCCGATCGTTGCTTCGGCGGATGCAGCGGCCGGATCATCGAGCCTTGCTCCGCCGTACCGCACGCGCCGCCTCCGCTCCTTGAAACCTTTGCTATCACACCGATTCTCAGGCTCGCAAGACAAACCGCCATTGCGCCTGCGCGCGCAACCTGCGGCTGACACGCGACTTTCCCGGCATTGAAAGCATGTTCGCGCTCCGCTATAGGGGCGCAATCAGTGGGGTTCCAACCGCCCTACCCTTACCGGTAGCGGCGGACTAGTTTTTCATAGACTAAGCGACCCCAAGGCCCGAGAGAGGTGTTCATGTCCTCGACCTTCGACACGGTCGCCACCATCATCGCAGACACCTGCGACATTCCGCGCGACAAGATCACGCCGGAGAGTCACGCCATCGACGATCTCGGGATCGACAGCCTCGACTTCCTCGACATCGCGTTCGCGATCGACAAGGCGTTCGGCATCAAGCTGCCGCTCGAGCAATGGACCCAGGAAGTGAACGAAGGCAAGGCCACGACCGAGCAATACTTCGTTCTGAAGAACCTCTGCGAGCGCATCGACGGGCTCGTCACCGCCAAGGCCGGCTAGGACGGGCCCATGAAGCTCGAGACTTTCGAGCTCATCGACCGGATCGAGAAATTTAGCCTGGACGCGGGGAAAATTCTCGCGCACGGACATGTGCCCAAGGAGAGCAAGGTCTTCGAGGGGCATTTCCCCGGCTACCCCCTTCTTCCGGGCGTGCTCCTTATCGAGCTCATGGCGCAAGCCGCCGGCTGGCTCGTGCTCGCGAAGCTCGACTTCAAGCAGATGGGAGTTCTCGCCGCCGTAAAGGAGGCGAAGCTGCGAAACGCCGTCTCGCCCGACACCGAGGTCGCGGTCGAAGCGGAAATCGTTCATGAGGGATCCGGGTACGCGATGGTAAAGGGTCGAGTCCTGATCGGGAATAAGGCCGTGGCCGACGCGGAGATGACGCTGCGGATGCTGCCCATACCGAACCAGGAATTCGCCGACGCATTGCACAAGCGCGCGCGCGAGCTCGGACTATTGGTCCAGGCGTAGCGAATGGCAGCCGAGCGCGAAATCTGGATCACCGGCATTGGCCTGCTCTCCTCGCTCGGCGAGGGACCGGAAATTCACCGCAAGCGCCTGTACGATGGCGACGTTCCCGTCGTCGATACCAACTCGTTTCCACCTTACGTCGTCCATCCGTTGGCCAAGGTCGAGTACGACCGGCAGATCCCAAAGAAGGGGGATCAACGCCAGATGGAGGCCTGGCAGCGGATCGGCACCTATGCAGCCGGCCTCGCGCTGACCGATGCGGGCGTCGCCGGGAATGCAGACCTGTTGAAGAATACGGATATGATCGTGGCCGCCGGAGGCGGTGAACGGGATTCCGCGGTCGATCTGGCGCTCTTGAACGAGTTGCGCGGTTCGAACGATCCCGATGTGACCCTGAACGACGGGCTGATGCGTAATGTACGCCCGACCCTGTTTTTGGCGCAGCTCTCCAATCTACTCGCGGGCAATATCTCGATCGTGCACGGGGTGGTAGGCTCCTCGCGCACGTTCATGGGCGAGGAAAGCGCCGGCATCTCCACGCTGCAAGTGGCGCAAGCCCGTCTCGCAACCGGCCAGAGCGAGATCATGCTGGTCGGGAGCGCGTTCAACGCCGAACGGCTCGACTTGCTGCTCTATCACTCACTCGACGGTTTGTGCCTGAAGGACGAGTTCATTCCCGTTTTCGCGCCCGGGCGCCCAAGCGGAATCGCCTGGGCATCGATCGGTGCGTTCCTTGTGCTCGAATCGAGGATTCACGCGGAAGCTCGCGGAGCGCGCCCGGCAGCGCGGCTGGGAACGATCTATCCGTCGAGGGCACAGCGAGAGCCGGGCGGAATCGAATCCGCCGTGTCCGGCCTGCTGAAACAGGCAATGGGAAACGTCGATCCGGCAAACACCGCAATAATCTCCGCCGCAACCGGGGCGGAACCGGCGACCGGCGAAGAGCGCCGTGCGCTCCTGAAGACCGGGCTCCCGGTGCGCTCGGTCACGAGCCGGCTCGGTCATGGGGTCGAAGCCGCATTCCCCGCAGCCGTCGCGATTGCGGCGCTCGCCGTGAAGCAAGGGCAGCTATTTCCCCCGATGCCAAACGTGCCGATCGAGGATAAGGTCGCGCCATCCCTGCGCCACGCGATCGTGACTAGTGTCGGGCATTGGCGAGGCGAAGGCGCCTGTTTGGTGGAAGCGGTCCGATGAATCGAGGAGAAAGCTGATGGGGTCGAATAATTATCGTGATTCCAGTGGCCGTCCTATCGTGGTGGCAACGGGCCTCGGCATCGTCACCTCGCTCGGGTGTGGCAAGGAAGACAACTGGAAGAAACTCACCGCCGGCGTGTCGGGCATCCACCAGATCAAGCGCTTTCCGACCGACGGACTGAAAACCAAGATCGCCGGAACGGTCGATTTCTTGTTCGACGACAAGGTCACCGCTCCGATCCTGTCACATGGGCTGGCGACGCTCGCGGTCGAAGAAGCGATTGCCGAGTCCGGGATCGGCGCCAAGGGGGATTTCCCAGGACCGCTGTTCGCCGCCGTGCCGCCGGTCGAGATGCAGTGGCCGCAATGGCGCGAGCTAGCGGCCGATTGCGACCCCACGCAGCCGGTGAGCATACCGGGCCTGATACACGCCGCCGAAAGCGGAAAATTCCGCACACTCTACGAGCCGTTCCTCTTCGGTTGGGTCGCGGACCGGATCGCCGAGCAATTCGGGACCAAGGGAATGCCGATTTCGATCTCGACTGCCTGCGCTTCGGGAGCCAGCGCAATCCAGCTCGGTCTCGAAGCAATCCGGCGCGGCGAATGCGATAGCGCGCTCTGCCTCGGCACCGACGGCTCGGTACATGCCGAGTCCTTGATCCGCTTCTCGCTGCTTGCCGCGCTCTCCACACAGAACGACGTGCCCGAAGCGGCGGCCAAGCCCTTCTCAAAGAACCGCGACGGCTTCGTGATGGCCGAGGGCGCCGGCGCGATCGTGCTCGAGAGCCTGGAACATGCCAAGGCACGCGGCGCGCGCGTTTTCGGCGTACTCGCCGGCTGCGGCGAGATGGCCGACAGCTTCCACCGCACTCGCTCGAGTCCGGACGGCAAGCCGATCATCGGATGCATCAAGAACGCAATTGATGACGCGGGGCTCTCACCCGAAGACATCGATTACATCAACGCGCACGGCACCAGCACGCCGGAAAACGACAAGATGGAGCACGTCGGTCTCGCCGCCGTGCTCGGCGACCGGCTCAAGGAAGTTCCGATCAGCTCGAACAAATCGATGATCGGCCATACGCTCACGGCCGCAGGCGCGGTCGAGGCGGTTGTCACGCTGCTGACGATCGCCCACCAAAGGATCCCGCCGACGATCAATTACAAGGTGCCGGATCCGGCGATACCGCTCGACGTCGTGCCGAACAAGGCGCGCGACGCCAAGGTGCGCAGAGCGATCTCGAATTCCTTCGGTTTCGGCGGCCAGAACGTCAGCCTCGTACTGACGGGCGAGCCGGCCTAACGCCGACCGAGCCCGAGCCCCTAGCGGACCCAATCCGATGCGTGCGTTGCGTCTCGTCTCCGACCGGCATCTTGAGATCGCCGAGATCGAACCGCCGGCGGCACCTGCCGCGGGCGAGATTCAGATTCGTACGCGCGCGATCGCGCTCAATCACATCGACGTCTGGGGCTGGCGCGGGATGGCTTTTGCAAAGCGCAAGCTGCCGCTTGTGGTCGGCGCCGAGGCCGTCGGCGAAGTGATAAAGGTGGGAACCGGCGTTTCGCAATTTAAGGCAGGCGATCTGGTCGTGCCCTACGGCGCGCTGGTATGCGGGCAGTGCAAGGCCTGCCGCGAGGAGCGCGAGAACCTCTGCGAGAACGTGGCCGGCGTGATGGGCTTCCATGTCGATGGTTTTGCGCGCGATCTCTATAACTTTCCGGCGCGGCTTACGATTCCGGTGCCCGCAGGAATCGCCGTTGCAGAAGCGGCATGTGCGGCACTTACGTTTGCCACGGTCGAGCACATGCTGTTCGACAATGCCAAGCTCGAAACCGGGGAAACCGTGCTCGTGCACGCGGGCGGCTCGGGTATCGGCTCGGCGGCGATCCGACTCGCCAAGGACATCGGCGCGATCGTCATCACGACGGTCGGTGACGACGAGAAGATGGAGAAGGCGCTCGCGCTCGGCGCGGATCATGTGATCAATTACCGCAAAGACCGGTTCGAGGGCGTCGTGCGCAAGCTCACGAGCAAGATCGGCGTCGATGTCGTGTTCGAGCATATCGGACCCGATACCTGGAATGGCTCGCTGCTCTGCCTCAAACGCGGCGGCCGCCTTGTCACCTGCGGCTCCACGTCGGGGCCATCGACAACCATGAATCTTATGCAGCTGTTCCAGCGTCAGTATCGCATTTTCGGCTCATTCGGGTTCGCGATCCGCAACGTACGCGATGGACTCGCTAAGATGGCGCGCGGAGTAAAACCCGCGATCGATAGCGAGATCGGCATCGACGAATATCAGCGCGGGCTCGAGCGCCTGGAGAGCCGGCGCGTATTTGGCAAGATCGTCGTACATTTTTGAATGCGTACCAAACCAGCACCGCGGAGTGATTTGTTGCATCGACCGCTATTCCGCCTAAGGAATATTGCGCGCCGCACCGGCAAAGCGCTTTGGCGGGGTCCCTATCGCGTTTTTGCCTGGATCGTGCGTGGGTTCATGCACGGGTTGCGCCGGCTCGATCCGGACCGCAGCTCGGATCTTTGCGGCCGCGGTGCCAGACGCCTCGGGCCCTGGCTGCCGGTAAGCCGGACCGGGCGCGCAAATCTTCACGCAGCTTTTCCAGAAAAGACCGAGGCCGAGATCGAGGAGATTCTTGCCGGTGTGTGGGAAAATCTCGGCCGTGTCGTGGGGGAATTCGCCAATCTCGACCGCCTATGGGACTGGGACCCGTTGCGACCGGATCAGGGCCGAATCGTCAGCCCACATCCCGATCGCTTCTTCGAGCTCAGAGACGATGGCAAGCCGTCGCTGACCTTTGCCGCGCATCTGGCCAATTGGGAACTGGCGGCCGTGGGAGCCGCAGCGCACGGCGCTGACTCGGCTCTCTTGTTCAGAATTCCGGGCAGCAAGTTCGCCGCGGAGATCGTGCAAGAAGTCCGTAGCAAGAACATGGGCCGGCTGGTGCCATCCAGCCGTGCCGCGGTCTTCGAGCTCGCGAGCGAAATCGAGCGTGGAGCGCATGTCGGAATGCTGGTCGATCAATACTGGACCGGAGGACAGCTGGTCACTTTCTTCGGCCGCCAATGTCCGGTCAACCCGACGATAGCCCGGCTCGCACGGCAGTACGATTGCGAGGTGCGCGGCATCCGCATGGTGCGCCTTCCAGGAAATCGGTTTCGCGCCGAAATCACCGAACCGCTCGAT
>JAABRB010000213.1 GCA_011391185.1 Betaproteobacteria bacterium | reverse complement strand
CGTGGATGCGTTCGAAGCGGCACTCGACGGCCGGGTCCGCGAGAGCACGCTGCTCAGTCACGATCTTTTCGAGGGGACGTTCGCCCGCGCTGGCCTGGCTTCTGACATCGAGGTCGTCGAGGAGTTTCCGTCACGCTACGACGTAGCCGCCGCCCGCCAGCACCGCTGGGCGCGCGGCGACTGGCAACTGCTGCCTTGGATCCTCGGTCGCGGCGACGCCTCGGGCGGCGATGACCGGGACGCTATTCAAGGCGAGCGGGGGGTGCGGGGGGGCCGGAAAGGCACCGATCGGACGGGGCCCGGCCCCCCTGCTTCCGACGCGAGCGCACTGCCGCTGATCGGTCGCTGGAAGATGCTGGATAACTTGCGGCGGACGCTCTCGGCGCCGACGAGCCTCATTGCGTTGGTGGCGGGGTGGACACTCTCCCTGCAGGCTGCCGTCCTTTGGACAGGCTTCATCGTGTCGACGATCGCACTGTCGACACTGCTTCCCCTTCTCGCCGCGATCGTGCCGCGACGCGCCCGGACCACGGCACGCAGCCACCTGCGCGCGCTTGCCGCGGATGTCCGGCTCGCCATGTCCCTGACCACACTGCTGGTCGTATTCCTGGCACACCAGGCATGGTTGATGGCAGACGCGATCGGAAGAACGCTATATCGTCTGCTCGTGAGCCACCGGCACCTGCTCGACTGGGTCACGGCAGCTCAGGCAACGGTAGGCCCCCGGCTCGAGCTCGGCGGGTTCTATCGGCATATGAATGGTGGCGTCACCATCGGGATCATTGCCTCGATCGTCGTCTGGTGGTTCGGGAGCGACGCCTGGCCGGTGGCAGCGCCGTTCGTGACTGCCTGGATCGCATCGCCGGCGATCGCGCGATGGACGAGCCTTTCGCCGCTCGTCGCGGGGCGTGTGTCGGTTTCCGCCGCGGACGCGCGCGCTCTGCGGCTGGTCGCGCGTCGCACCTGGCGTTTCTTCGAGACCTTCGTGACACCGACGGAGCACATGCTCCCGCCGGACAATTTTCAGGAAAACCCAGCACCGATCGTCGCGCACCGGACCTCGCCGACCAATCTCGGCGTCTACCTCCTCGCCGCGGTCAGCGCCCGCGACTTCGGCTGGGCGGGGACAACCGAGACCATGGACCGTCTGGAGGCGACGCTCGCAACGATGGACGGCTTGCAGCGGTTTCGCGGCCACTTCTACAACTGGTATGACACGCGGGATCTTCGCCCGCTCGACCCGCAATACGTCTCGTCGGTGGATAGCGGCAATCTGGCCGGGCATCTGATCGCGCTGGCGAATGCCTGCGAGGAATGGGTTGGCAGCCCGGTGGCAAGCTCCCAACTATTCGGTGGCATCGACGACGCCCTCGACCTCACACGCGAGTCCCTGCAGGGACTCCCGGACGACCGGCGGACGCAGACGATCACGCGGCAGCACCTCGGCGATGCGCTCGATGTGCTGGCTGCCGCGCTCCGCCGGGCGCCGACGCCGCCGGAGGGAACCGGTGCGCGGCTGGCGGAAGTCGCGGCTCATGCCGCCACGATGGCCGACATCGCCCGCACGCTCGCCAGCGAGCGCGGCGACGACGCCGGCGCCGAGATGCTTTACTGGGCGGAGGCGACGCTAGCGTCGATCGAGAGCCACCGGCGCGACGTCGCACCGGCCGCCGATGCCGCCCGCTCCCTGGAACGGCGCCTTGCAATGCTCGCGGTGACGGCGCGGACGATGGCCGGCGCGATGGAGTTCGGCTTTCTCCTCGACCCGGAGCGCAAGCTCCTCTCGATCGGGTACCGCGTCGCGGACGGCAGTCTCGACCCGAGCTGCTACGACTTGCTCGCCTCTGAAGCGCGCCTGGCGAGCTTCGTGGCAATCGCCAAGGGCGACGTTCCTGCGCGGCACTGGTTCCGGCTCGGGCGCACCGTCACCCCGATCGGACGCGGCGCGGCGCTTGTCTCCTGGTCGGGATCGATGTTCGAGTACCTGATGCCGTCGCTCGTGATGCGCGCACCGGCCGGCAGCCTGCTCGAGGAGACGAGCCGCCTCGTTGTCCGCCGGCAAGTGAACTATGGCGCTACGCTCGACGTGCCCTGGGGGATCTCGGAATCCGCCTATAACGTCCGCAACCTTGAGTTCACCTACCAGTATTCGAACTTCGGCGTCCCGGGTCTGGGGTTGAAACGCGGTCTCGGCGAGAACGCCGTCGTCGCGCCGTATGCGACGGCGCTCGCGGCAATGGTCGATCCGGGGGCGGCGGCTCGCAATTTCGCCCGCCTCGCCGCCATCGGCGCGCGTGGCCGCTACGGATACTACGAGGCGCTCGACTACACGCCCGTGCGGCTCCCGGAAGGGAAAGACGTCGCGATCGTCCGCGCCTTCATGGCGCACCATCAGGGCATGACGGTGGTCGCCATCGCCAACGTGCTCCTGGACGGCGCGATGCGGGCGCGGTTCCATGCCGAACCGATCGTGCAGGCGACGGAACTGCTTCTGCAGGAGCGCACGCCGCGCGACGTCGCATTGGCACACCCCAGGGCAGAGGAAGTCACGACGGCAGCGACGATCCGCGACCTGGAGCTCCCTCCGGTGCGAAGGCTCCGCTCCGCCCACGACGCCACCCCGCAGGCGCACCTGCTTTCGAACGGCCGGTATGCGGTGATGCTGACGGGCGCCGGCTCGGGGTACAGCCGCTGGGGCGATCTCGGGATCACGCGGTGGCGCGAGGACGTTACCTGCGACGACTGGGGCGCCTACGTCTTCCTGCGCGACGTGCAGAGCGGTGACGTGTGGTCCGCAGGCTACCAGCCGAGCGGCACGGAACCGGACGCCTACGACGTCACGTTCACCGAGGATCGTGCCGAGTTCGTCCGGCGCGATGGAACGATCACCACGATCCTCGACGTTGTCGTTTCATCGGAGGACAACGCCGAGGTCCGCCGCGTATCGGTTGTGAATACGGGCTACTGGGCCCGGGAAATCGAGCTCACCTCATACGCCGAGCTGGTATTGGCGCCACCTGCCGCCGACACGGCGCACCCGACCTTTTCCAAGCTCTTCGTGCAAACCGAATATCTCGCCAAGTTCGGCGCCATCCTCGCGACGCGGCGGCGTCGCTCGCCCGCCGAGCCCGAAATCTGGGCGGCACATCTTGCCGTCGTCGAAGGTGAAACGGTGGGCGAGCCGGAGATCGAAACGGACCGGGCCCGTTTCCTCGGCCGGGGCCGCGATGTTCGGGCGCCGATCGCCGTGATGGATGGCCGGCCGCTTTCCAATACCGTCGGCACCGTCCTCGATCCCGTTTTCGCGCTACGCCACCGCGTGCGGATTCCGCCGGGCAGGACCGCGCGCATCGCGTTCTGGACGGTGGTCGCGTCGTCCCGTGGCGATGTGCTGGACCTGGCCGACAAGCATCACGACGCGACGGCCTTCGACCGAGCGGCCACACTGGCGTGGACCCAGGCGCAAGTGCAGCTGAGCCATCTCGGTGTCGACGCGGATCAGGCGAGCCTGTTTCAGCGTCTCGCGGGATACGTGCTCTATGCCGATCCGTCGCTGCGGCCGTCCTCCGCGGCGATACGCCGCGGCGGCGGCGGGCCTGCGGCGCTCTGGGCGCAGGGTATTTCCGGCGACCTCCCGATCGTTCTCGCGCGGATCGACAACATCGAGGACGTCGCCATCGCCCGCCAGTTGCTGCGAGCCCACGAATACCTGCGCATGAAGCAGCTCGCCGTCGATCTCGTGATCCTGAACGAACGGGGATCGTCATATGCCCAGGACCTTCAGATCGCCCTGGAGACGCTGGTTCGGACGAGCCAGTCCCGACCGCAGATCGGCGCGGACCTCGCGCGTGGCTCCGTGTTCGTCCTCCGTGCGGATCTCATATCGGTGGAGACGCGCGCCGTGCTCCTCTCCATGGCCCGGGCCGTGCTGCTTGGAGGACGCGGAACGCTATTGGAACAGCTCAGCCGTCTCCAGGAAGCGGCCGCCGCGCCGCCGGCAAAACGCGCACCCCCGCGGCGCTTGCCGTCCGCGGACGCGTCGCCGGCCGTTCCGGTGCCGCCGGATCTCGAGTTCTTCAACGGGCTCGGCGGATTCGCCGCAGACGGTCGGGAGTACGTGACGATCCTCGGCCCCGGACGCTCGATCCCCGCCCCCTGGATCAACGTCGTTGCCAATCCCGCCTTCGGCTTTCAGGTCGCCGTCGAGGGCAGTGGCTACACCTGGTCGGGTAACAGCCGCGAGAACCAGCTCACGCCCTGGTCGAACGATCCGGTCACCGATCGGCCGGGCGAGGTCCTGTATGTGCGCGACGCGGATACCGGCGAGCTGTGGGGACCGACGGCGCTGCCGATCCGTAGCGAGGACGCGACCTATGTCGCCAGGCATGGCCAGGGATACAGCCGGTTCGAGCACACCGCACAGGGCATCGCGCTCGATCTTCTTCAGTACGTGCCGCTCGACGATCCGATCAAGCTCTCGCGGTTGACGATCCGCAACACGTCGGAGCGATCCCGGCGGCTTTCGGTCACGGCCTACGTCGAGTGGGTGCTCGGCCCGTCGCGCAGCGCATCGGCGCTCTCGGTCGTGACGAATATCGATCCGGAGACTGGGGCGATGTTCGCGCGCAACCCGTGGAACATCGCATTCGGTTCGCACGTCGCATTCGCGGACTTGAGCGGGCGACAGATTTCCTGGACCGCCGATCGGCGGGAGTTTCTGGGGCGTAACGGGACGCTCGACAACCCCGCCGCGCTTGCCGGGGACATGCCTCTTTCGCAGCGGGCGGGCGCCGGCCTCGACCCGTGCGGTGCTCTGCAAGCTCCGGTCGTGCTCGAGCCCGGGGACACGGTGGAAATCGTCTTCCTCCTCGGCGAGGCGGCGACGGCGGCCGATGCGCAGTCCCTGATTGCTCGCTACCGGGCCGCCGATCTCGATTCGGTGCTGCGCGGCGTCGTCGCGTATTGGGACGATGTGCTCGGCACGGTGCAGGTGAAAACGCCCGACCGGTCGATGGACATCATGCTGAATCGCTGGCTGCTCTACCAGACGCTCGCCTGCCGCGTGTGGGCGCGCTCGGCGTTCTATCAGGCGAGCGGCGCTTACGGCTTCCGCGACCAGCTCCAGGACGGAATGGCGCTCGCGTGCTCGCGACCGGCACTGACGCGCGAGCATCTTCTGCGCGCCGCGGCCCGGCAATTCGTCGCAGGCGACGTCCAGCACTGGTGGCTGCCGCCGTCCGGCCAGGGCGTGCGGACGCGAATTTCCGACGATCGGATATGGCTCGCCTACGCCGCTGCACATTATGTCGAGACGACCGGCGACAGCGCGGTGCTGGACGAGCCGGTCCCGTTCCTCGAAGGTCAGGCACTCGGGCCCGGCGAGCACGACGCCTACTTCCAGCCCATGCTCGCAGAGGAGAATGCGAAATTCTTCGAGCACTGCGCGCGCGGGCTCGACCAGAGTCTCGCCGTCGGCGAACACGGCTTGCCGCTGATCGGCACCGGCGACTGGAACGACGGCATGAACCGGGTGGGCGAGCGGGGGAAGGGCGAGAGCGTCTGGCTCGGCTGGTTCCTGCACGCGACGCTCGCGGCGTTCACGCCATTGGCGCAAGCTCGCGGCGACGCGACGCGCGCTGCGAAGTGGCTGTCGCACGCCGCGGACCTCCGCATTTCGCTCGAGCGTGACGGCTGGGATGGTGATTGGTACCGGCGCGGTTATTTCGACGGCGGGGCGCCGCTGGGTTCGTTCGTGAGCGATGAATGCCGGATCGACTCGATCGCGCAATCCTGGAGCGTGATCTCCGGGGCGGCGGATCCGGCGCGCGCCGCGCGCGCCATGGCCGCCGTGGACGAGCAGCTCATCCGTCGCGAAGACGCGCTTGCCCTGCTCTTCACGCCGCCCTTCGATGCCACGCCGTTCGATCCCGGATACATCAAAGGCTATCCGCCCGGCATCCGGGAAAACGGCGGCCAGTACACCCATGCTGCCGCCTGGTCGGTGATCGCCTTCGCGGCGCTGGGCGACGGCGACAAGTCCGTCGAGCTCTACTCGCTCTTGAATCCGATCAACCGCACGAGCTCGCGGGCGGATGTGCAGCGATACAAGGTCGAGCCCTACGTCGTCGCCGCCGATGTCTATTCGGTTGCGCCGCACCTCGGGCGCGGCGGGTGGACCTGGTATACCGGCTCAGCCGCGTGGCTGTATCGGGCCGGGATCGAAGCGATCCTCGGCTTTCGCCTGCAGGGAGCGAACCTGTGCCTTGCCCCATGCATCCCCAAGGCGTGGCCGGG
>JAABRB010000212.1 GCA_011391185.1 Betaproteobacteria bacterium | reverse complement strand
GCGTCGAAATCGTCAAAATCTGTCCTCGCTCTCCCACCGTTTCGCTTTCGAACACCCAAGTCCGACAGGCTCCTAGGGCGTGCAGACCATGACGCGACGCGGCCGTGTGCCGGTGCGCCACTGCCACAGCGCATCCTCGCTGATTGCCATGGTGGTGTCGTTGCCGGCCGCCACTGCAGTGACGCTGTCCATCACGCGTCGCGGATCGAGGCCTTCATTGCGGCCCCAGATCCACAGGCCGCCATCGCGGCGGATCGCCACCGAGTGGCCGCTGCCGGTGGCGATGGCACGTGCGTCGTCGAAGATCGGCCCCCATGAGATGGCTTTGTCGCCATGGCCATGGCGGCCGAGCGGGCCGTAGATATTCCCGCCGGTACCCCACACGCTGCCGTCCCGCCGGAGGAGGAGCGCATGGCCGGTGTGGGCGACGACCTGCGTCACGTCACTGGCGATGCGCACGAAATCATCCGTGGCGGTGAGTTTGCCATCGCCGTATTGGCCCCGATCCGCGCGGCCCTTGACGTAAAGCGCGCCGTCGCCCGTGACATAGTAGTCGGCGCCGTCGCCGACCGCGGCAGTCACTGCGTTGCCAGCGATCCGTACCGGCTCGGCAAGCGACTCACCGAAACCGACCACACTGCGAGTCGTCACGTGCCACAGGCTGCCGTCGTGGCGGATGAGAAGCAGTCCCGAGCGGCCGGCGTGCATGGCACGCACGCGGTCGAGCACCCGGACCGGCTCGCGGGCGTTTCCATCCCAGGCCAGCACGCTGCCGCCGTGATCGAGGACGTAGCGATTCGCGCGCCCGACCGCGACCTGGCGCACCCCGCTGGCCAGCCTGCGCGGAGACTGCTCGTCCGACCATTCGTATGCGATGCCGCCGCACAGCGCCATGAAACTGTCGTAGTAGGCCGTCAGGCGCGGGCTCGAACTGTCGGCCGTCACCGCTGTGGCCCATGCAAGGGCCGCGCACATTGCAACAAGTCGCATCGCCAGCGGCACGCTCGCCTCCATTTGCGTGGAATCAGGAAGAGTAGACGTCCTGCCCTCGAAGCTCAACGGGTCGCGCGTGGGGACTGGTATCGTTAGCGGTCGAAACCGACGGGATGCCACCGTGACCGACAGCGT
This sequence comes from Betaproteobacteria bacterium, assembly GCA_011391185.1. Next base: position 5,183 of record JAABRB010000212.1, on the reverse strand, counting down.
GAACAAACCGAGCCTCATCGTGAAGTACCTCGACCAGTACGTGATCGGTCAGGACGACGCCAAGAAGACGCTGGCGGTCGCCGTGTACACGCACGTGAAGAAGATCGCACGGTCGCAACGCGACGCCGCCCCGATCGCCAAGAGTAATGTCCTCCTGATCGGTCCGACCGGAACCGGCAAGACCCTGATGTGCGAGACGCTGTCGAGGGCGCTTCGCGTGCCGTTCGTGACGGCGGAAGCCACGTCCCTTGCGCAAAGCCGGTATGTCAACGACGAGATCGAGGCGATCCTGCAGCGGCTCGTCGACGGTGCGGATGGCGACATCGCTCGCGCCCAGAACGGCATCGTGTTCATCGACGAGATCGACAAGCTCAAGGGAACCCGCGGGCAGCCGCAGGGCATCTCCGGCGAGAGCGTGCAGCACGCGCTCCTGAAGATCATGGAAGGCTGCATGGTCAAGCTGGGCAGCGGCCAGTACCTCGACACGACGAACGTTCTGTTCATCTGCGGCGGCGCCTTCGTCGGGCTGGAGAAGATCGCCTCGCATAGCCATACGTATGGCTACATCTCCACGTCGGGCGAGGACAATCCGGCCGTCCTCGAGCGCCTGAACGCGCGCGTCAAGCCGACCGATCTGATCGAGTTCGGACTCATTCCCGAGTTCACCGGGCGGTTGCCGATCACCGCGCGCTTTCAGGACCTCACCCAGGAAATGCTGGTGCGGATCATGACCGAGCCCGCCAACGCCATTTACACCCAGTTTCGCGACATTTTCGCCGGCGAGGGTGTCGAGCTGACCGTCGAGCGCGATGTATTCGAGCAGATCGCCGACATGGCGATCGAGTACAAGACCGGGGCCCGCAGCCTGCGCGGGCTTTTCGAGGAGCTGATCACTCCGGTCCTGTACCAGGTTCCGGACGACCCAACGATCCGGAAAGTCGAGATCACGTCGCTGTTCGCCGAGCCGCGCATGGTCCGCGGCCCACGCGGAGCTTGAACGAGGTCGCTCGCGCGCCCCGGCTGGCGTTAATTCCCCGATGGCCGAGGCGGGATTAATTTGCTAGCCTCACTCTGAACAGCTAGCGAGAGAACTGCCGCCGTTCGGCAGTTCTCCTGACTTTGGGGAGCGCGAGGGGGTGTGGCCCCTCGCGTCGTAACAACTAGAGGGAGAGAACTGCCGCTGTGCGGCGGTTCTTCTGACTTTGGGGAGCGCGAGGGGGTGTGGCCCCTCGCGTCGTAATAATAATGGGAGGAGACCGGCGCGGCGGCAAAGCGCGCCGGGCATCATTCGATGGCCGACCCCGCGCCCGCGCGGATCCACGACCCCGAGATCAACGCCGAGGCGGGCGCGGACGGCACGCACATCGTCCGGATCGGCGGGGCGTGGGACATCCGTGCGCTCGAGACCCGTGCGAGCGCGCTGGGCAGCGAGCTCGCGCGATTCGCTGCCCGCGACGCCTGGGACCTGACCGGCATCGAGCGTCTCGACTACGTCGGCGCGCTGCTCCTCTGGCGCGCATGGGCACGGAAGCGTCCCCAGCGGCTGCGGCTCGCGCCCGATCAGGAACTCTTCTTCGAAAACCTCGCCCATGCCGATGGCGGCGAGCGCGCAGCAGTTCGACGGTCGCTCCTCGATCCGCTCGCGGCGCTCGGGCGCCGCGCGATCGACGTCTGGATCCACCTCGTCCGCATCGTCCGCCTCGCCGGCCAGGTCGTCCTCGACGCCGCGTGGGTGATCGCCAACCCGTCGCGCGGCCCCTGGCGCGAGCTGTCGGCGACGCTCCACCGGGCAGGCGCGCAGGCGCTCGGCATCACCGCGCTCGTGGGCTTCCTCATCGGCATCGTGCTGAGCTATCTCTCGGCCGAGCAGCTGCGGACTTTCGGTGCCGGAATCTACGTCATCAACATCGTCGGCATCGGGATCATCCGCGAGCTCGGGCCGGTGCTCGCAGCGATTCTCGTCGCCGGGCGCTCCGGGTCGGCAATCACTGCGCAGCTCGGCGTGATGCGGGTGACCGAGGAGCTCGACGCGCTCAAGGTGATGGGGATTCCCGCCGGCGTCCGGCTCATCCTGCCGAAGGTCGTCGGGCTCGCGATCGCGGTGCCGCTCCTGGTCGTGTGGACCAGCGCGATTGCGCTCATCGGCGCGATGCTCGCGGCGCGGCTCGAACTCGACATCAGCTTCACCCTGTTTCTGCAGATGCTTCCGGTCGCGGTGCCGACCTCGAATCTCTGGCTCGGACTCGGGAAGGGCGCGGTGTTCGGCGCGCTGATCGCGCTGACCGCGTGCCACTTCGGCCTGCGCATCCGGCCGAACACCGAGAGCCTGGGCGCCGGCACCACCCAATCGGTCGTCACCGCGATCACGATCGTGCTCATCGTCGACTCGATGTTCGCAGTCGCGTTCTCCCACATCGGCCTCGAGCTCCGCGGCTGAGCACGTGACGGACAAGACGATGACGCCCCCTCGGCCCGCCTCCGATGCAACGACCTCCCGGAGGGCCGCTACGCGTCTGCCGCCACGCACGCCGGAACGACCCGTCCTCGCCGTCAAGGGCCTCTGGACCGAGTTCGATGGTCACGTCGTCCATCGCGGTATCGATCTCGAGCTCGATGCCGGCGAAATCCTCGCGCTCGTCGGCGGGTCGGGCAGCGGCAAGACGACACTCCTCCGGCAGATGGTCGGGCTCGAGCGTCCGAGCCGCGGCAGCGTGGAGGTTTTCGGCTTCGACCTGCGGCGCGCCCCGGCGGCGATCCACGCGAAGATCCGCAAGCGCTGGGGAGTGCTGTTCCAGGAAGGCGCGCTCTACAGTGCGCTGCCCGTCTACGACAATCTCGCGCTCCCCTTGCGCGAGCTGCGCGCGTTCGAAGAGGACTTCATTCGCGACCTGGTGCTGCTCAAGCTCGACATGGTCGACATCGAGCGGCGCCACGCCGACCGGATGCCGTCGGAGCTCTCGGGCGGGATGGTGAAGCGCATCGCCCTCGCCCGCGCGCTCGTGCTCGAACCCGAGCTCCTGTTCCTGGACGAACCGACCGCGGGACTCGATCCGGACCGCAGCGAAAGCTTCGTGCGGCTGCTCGCATCCCTGCGCGACCGGCTGGGGCTCACGGTCGTCATGGTCACGCACGATCTCGACACGCTGGTCTCGCTCGCCGACCGCGTCGCCGTGCTGTATATGGGCGCGCTGCTCACGCTCGGTTCGGTGTCGAAGGTCGTGCGCGTCGACCATCCTTTCATTCACAACTTTTTCGGCGGCGACCGGGGCCAGCGCGCATTGAGCGCGCTCGCGCCTGCGGATCAAGCGGGAATATGAGATGGGTCTTACAACCGGGAGAACAAGATGGAAAACAGAGCCTATGCGCTGGCCGCCGGGACTTTCGTGCTGCTCCTCAGCATCGCGATCGTCGCCGGCGTGCTCTGGCTCAACCGTGACGAGCGCATCGGCGGTGCGCCCTACGTCGTGACGACGACGCGCGCGGTTTCGGGGCTCAAGGTCGAGGCGCCGGTGCGTTTTCGCGGCGTGGACGTCGGCAAGGTCGAGACCATCCGTTTCGACCCGGCCGAGCCCGGCCGCGTCGTGGTCGGCATCACGGTCGATCCCGACGCGCCGATCACGCGCGGCACTTACGCGCAGCTCGGCTTCCAGGGTGTCACCGGACTTTCGTTCGTACAGCTCGACGACGACGGCACCGCGCGCGAGCGGCTCGCGACCTCGGCCGCGTCGCCGGCGAGCATCCCGATGCGGCCGTCCCTGTTCGACACGGGCGAGGGGATCGTTACGGCGTTCGGCGACGTGGCCGACCGACTGAAAAAACTGCTCGGCGACGAGAACCAGAAGGTGCTCATCGGCACGCTCGCCCGGATCGACGCCGCCTCTGCGCAGGCGACGAAGCTCGCCGCGAGCCTGGAGCCGGCCGCGGCCTCACTCACACCGCTGCTTGCCGACGCGCGCGTCACGGTGAACGATGTGCGCGTTGCGGTGAACGACGCCCGGGGCGCGGTGAAGCGCGCCGAAGTAATGGTCGAGTCGATGACCCGGCTCGCGACGAAATACGAGGAGCGCGCGCCGATGCTCGATCGGGTCGGCGACAACGCGGCCGACGTCGGTACGGCGGCACGCTCGCTCAACGACGAGACCCTGCCGCGCCTGAACGTGCTGGCCGACGATCTGCGGCGCGAGGTGCGCGTGCTCGACCGGGTGCTGACCGGGCTCGCCGATCAACCGCACAGCCTCGTGTTCGGCCCGCCGCCGCCTCGCCCGGGCCCGGGCGAGGCCGGGTTCGAGGCGGGGCGCTGACCATGCGCACGCTCATCTCCACCGCCGCCGCGCTCTTGCTCGCCGCGTGCGTCAACGGCCCGCCACCGAAGCCGGTCGAATACGATTTCGGCCCGGGCGCCACATCGATCGAGGCGTCGCCACGCCTGCGGCGCGAGATCACGGTCGCGAGCGTCACCGCGCCCGCGTGGCTCGACTCACCCGCGCTCGTCTATCGCCTGGCGTATCGCAACGCGTCGCAGTCGCATTCGTACGTCGAGAGCCGCTGGGTTGCGCCACCACCGGAGCTCTTCACCGAGCAACTTCGCCAGCGGCTCGTCGCCACGACCCGGAGCGGCGTGCTCGTCCCGGGCGACGGCGTGCGCACCGCGCTGACCCTGCGCGTCGAGCTGCTGGAGTTCAGCCAGGTGTTCGATGCGCCCGACCGCAGCCGCGCACTCGTCCGCGTGCGCGCGGTGCTCGTCGCGGATGGGCGCCTCGTCGCGCAGACGAGCTTCAGCACCGACCAGCCGGCCCCGAGCGCCGACGCCGCGGGCGGCGCACGCGCGCTCGCGCTGACCGCCGATGCCGCGATCGACCGGTTGATCGGCTGGACCGCGGATGCGCTGAAGTAACGCGATTCGGCTATAGGCCTGTGCCAGCTGACGGCTGACGGCTTCACCGGCACTCTTCCTGCGTGTGGCACGGTCGGCTGCACTCATGATCACTTCCGAGCCAGCCTGGGTCGCATGTATTCCGCAAGGAACCAGGTCTGGTTCGCGACCGCTTCGGCTTCGGTCCATTCCGTGGAGAAGTCGTTCGATTGGAACTTCAGGTATTTCGCCTGAAGATAGTGTACAAATTCGTGCGCAAGCGAGTCGTCGAGCGTGCGATCGAACATCCTCGCCCCGGTCGCGCACCGCC
>JAABRB010000211.1 GCA_011391185.1 Betaproteobacteria bacterium | reverse complement strand
GACGCCGCAAAGCATGTTGTGGACGAAACGCTCGTGGCCGGGGACGTCGATGAACCCGATGGTGCCGGCCGCGTCGTCGGGCAGATAGGCGAAGCCGAGATCGATGGTGAGGCCGCGGCGCTTTTCGTCGGGCAATCGGTCGGTATCGACACCCGTCAGGGTCTTCACCAGGAGCGTCTTGCCGTGGTCGACGTGACCGGCGGTTGCGACGATCATTTCCGACCGGCCGGATCGAGGATTCCGAGCTGCGCGCTGAAGGACTCGAAATCCTGCTCATCGATCAGACCGCGGCAATCGAGAAGATAAGCATCGTCCTGGATTCGACCGATGACCGGGACCGGCAGCGCCCTGAAAGCATCGGCGAGTCGCTGCAGCGCGCTCCCGCGACCCTTGGTCGCGCACGCGGCGATCGCGACGCCCGCGCTTGCGATGTTTCGCCCGGGCTGTGCGCCGGACCCGATCTCGGATGCGCAGGCGACGACCTCGACGGTGTATTCCTTCAGTGCCGGGGCGAGCGCTACGGCAATGCGCGCCGCGGTGCGACGGATCTCGTCCGGCGGTCGCGTCAGCGCGCGGAGCGCGGGGAGTCGATCGCGCAAACGCTCCGGGTCGGCGGAGAGCGTGAGCACCGCCGCAAGCGCCGCGATGGTCATCTTGTCGACGCGCAACGCCCGCTTGAGGGGGTTGCGCTTGATCCGGGCGACGAGGTCGGCGCGCCCGACGATGATCCCTGCCTGCGGGCCACCGAGCAGCTTGTCGCCGCTGAACGTCACGAGGTCGGCCCCGCTCGCCAGCGTTTCGGCAGGGGTCGGCTCGTGCGGCAGGCCGAACGCGCGCAGATCGACCAGTGCGCCGCTCCCCAGGTCCACGACGAAGGGAACGCCGCGCTCCTTGCACAACTTGGCAAGCTCGGCTTCCGGCACGGATGCCGTGAACCCCTCGACCACGTAATTGCTGGTGTGAACCTTCATGACGAGACCGGTGCGCGATCCGATCGCGTTCGCGAAATCGGAAAGGTGCGTGCGATTGGTCGTCCCCACCTCGCGGAGCCGGCAGCCGGCGCGCGACATGATGTCTGGAATGCGGAACGAGCCGCCGATCTCGATCAGCTCGCCGCGCGAGGTCGGCACTTCCTTCCGGATCGCGAGCGTGTTGAGCACGAGCAATACCGCGGCTGCGTTGTTGTTGACCACCGTCGCGGCCTCGGCGCCGGTCAACCGGCACAGGGCGTTCTCCAGATGCACATCGCGGTCGCCGCGCTTCCCGGTGTCGAGGTCGTACTCGAGATTGCTCGGCTCGCCGGCGACGGCGATCATTGCATCGATCGCCTCGCGCGGCAGGACCGCCCGCCCGAGATTGGTGTGCAGGACCGTACCCGTGAGATTGAACACGCGGCGCAGCGACGGCGCCGCGCGCGCGGCGAGGCGAGTTCTTACCTGCGCGAAGATCTGCGGGACGCCGGGCTCGGGCGCGGCGTTTGCCGCGCGCAGCGCGCTGCGGCACGCGGCGAGCTCCGCGCGGATCGCCTCCACCACCGGCGCGCGGCCGTAACGGTCGATCAGGACCGCACTTTCGTCCCGACGCAGCATGAGATCCACCGAGGGGAGGGCGATGCGCTCGCCCGGGGAATGTTCCGGCATTTCCGATGGGATACGGGAGGAGGAGGCAAAGGTATCCAGCCTCATCGCAAATTGCAAGCCGCCGCGCACCGACCCTAGCGGCGAATCGCGGACGGATCAGCCATTCCGGCACGATGCCGGGAGGTATTTCCGCGACACGGTTCCGGACTGACACTTCCACGTCATCGCGTTGCCTTCAGCGCGTTGCGGAACGAGCAGGATCGTTCTGCCTGCCAGCGGAGCGAATGCCAGGGTCACGGTCAGCGTGCCGTCGCGCGGATTGATCGTGATGCTCTGGACTTGCGGGGTGGGTGGGAGCTCCACGCCTGCCTCGCCAAGGGTCTTGGGAACCGCGTTGCGCTCCGCGATGTAGGTCTCCACCGCGGTGCGCGCAGGGGACGCGGCGATCAACGCCTGGGAAACCTTGGCGCGCACGGTGTAGTCCTGGTACGCGGGGATCGAGACGGCAGCGACGATTCCGAGGGTGGGAACGAGCACTCCCAGAAAGATGGCGACGCCGAGCAGGATGCGCGACGCCGGCGCCAGCGCGACAACGGCTGTTCCGCAGATCATGTCGTGCAGCGCCTGCTTGCGCCGGGTGAACGGCTGCATGATGTACCCGATGTACAGCACGAGCATCGAGATGAATCGCGCAAAGTAACGGCCGGCCGCGCGACCGAAGCCGATGCGCTCGCTTGCGTCGGCCGTGACGACACGCAGCTTGAATGCGCGCTTGCCGAGCGTGGCGCCCCGCTCTCCGGATTCCATCATCGCGAAGTAGAGGAATCCGCCGGCGATGCCGGCGATCATGCCGCCCCCGCCGGCCCAGGCGGGACCACCGACCGCGGCAGCAAGCAATCCCACGGCCGCCCCGGCCACGAGTGCAATGATGTAGACGACGATGGTGTCGATGATCACGGCGCCGAAGCGCACCCAGAAGCCTGCATACGTGACGTCGCCGCCGAGATCGGCATCGCCCTCATCGCGCACCACCGCCACCGGCGGCTTATAGGGCGTCGCGGAAGGGGCGGTGGGCGTCGCGGACGACGGAGCGGGAGATTGTGTGAAAGACGGTGCGGAAGACGGTGCCGGGCGCGCCGGCACGGGGCCGAAAGCCTGCAATGCGGCCTTCCAGTCCGCCATTCCCTCGGTCCATACGAGATCGGTGGGCAGCACCCGGCCGCTCGCGTAATTTTTCCGGACCTGATCTTCCGGATAGGGCCCCTGCTTGTTTCCCTGCCGCGCGATCCAGTACTCGGCCATGTTCGTCCTCCGCTCGCAGTGCGGCGCCCGGCCCGGCCAGGGCGCACGACGCACCATACCGCTTCCGCAGCACCATGTACGTGAAATGCGCCGCACGGCCGGCAGACTGGCATTTCAAGCTTGGTGCGGCGATACTTCATGCACGTCGGGACGCGCCTCCGGGCCTCGCAGCGCCGGCTGCGAGGGATCATGCGCGGGCCGTCCCGCGTTCCCGTGAATCGTCCGTTTCAAGGAGGAAGAATGAAAAAAGCCGATCACCGGTTTCGCGCCCTCTACGACAAGCAGGTCAAGTGGCAGGAAGGCGCGGCAATCAAGCTGCTCACGCTCCCGCGCGGCGTGCAGGTGAAGATCTTCTCCCATGATCCGGTGACGAAGCGGGTCGACATGAAGGTGAAGTTCCCGAAGGGGTACGTCGAGCCCGCGCATACGCACAAGAGCTGGCATTCCATCCTGGTGACCAAGGGCCGGATGTGCGTGGCCGGCAAGGACCTGCGGCCCGGCGATTATGTGTTCGGCTGGGACACGCTCCACGGACCCTATGAGTATCCCGACGGCTGTGAGGTGTTCGTGGTGTTCATGGGCGATGGCACGCAGCACACGTGGAAGGAGGACTCCCTTCTGCGACACCGCACGAAATGGCGTGCGGGGACCGCCGCGGGCAGGCGTGCCGTGGCAAGAAGCGAGGCGGCGCGAAAGCGCGCGCTCGCGACGAAAGCCCCCGCAAAGCGTGGAACCGCGGTGCAGCGCCGCCCGCGACGCTGAGGTTTCCCACACCTTCACCTGCGCCGCGATCGGCGACGGCGGATCGTTCGGACCAACATGGGCGCCGCACTGCTCAGCCCCATTGATCACGCGCTCCTCATCGGCGGGCTGCTGCTCGTCCTGAGCATTCTCGCGTCCAAGGCATCCGATCGAACCGGCATGCCGTTGCTCCTGGTTTTTCTGGTGCTCGGCATGCTGGCCGGCGAAGCCGGTCCGGGCGGGATCGTGTTCGACGATGTGGGCGTTGCAGCGCTGATCGGCAATCTCGCGCTGGCGATCATCGTGCTCGATGGCGGGCTGCGGACGCGAGTGGAAACGTTTCACGCCGGCCGACTCCCCGCGCTCACCCTGGCCACGCTCGGCATCCTGGTCACCGCGGCGATCAGTGGGGCGGCCGCGATCCTGTTGCTCGACCTGCCGCTGCTCGAAGGCCTGCTCGTCGGTGCGATCGTCAGCTCGACCGACGCGGCGGCGGTGTTCGCGCTCCTGCGCGGGCGTGGAATCGGCCTTCGCGAGCGCATGGGCGCTACGCTCGAAATCGAGTCCGGTGCAAACGACCCGATGGCGGTGTTCCTGACGCTGACGCTCATCGACCTCGTCGCACTGGGCGCGCCGGTGAGCGCATGGGGGCTGGCCGGTGATTTTCTCTGGGACCTCGGGCTGGGTGCGGCCGGCGGAGCGGTCGGCGGCCGCATCCTGGCCGAGATGCTCAAGCGCGTACGGCTGTCCCCGGGTCTCGCGCCGCTCTTCGTCTCGGCGGTCGGCGTCTGCATCTTCTCGCTCGTCAACGCCGGGGGCGGCAGCGGTCTGCTGGCGGTGTACCTCGCGGGCATCGTCGTCGGCAACAGCCGGGCGCCGGGCCTCGAGCGCATCCTGAGCGTTCACGACGGACTCGCCTGGCTCATGCAGATCGGAATGTTCCTGATTCTCGGGTTGCTGGTCTCGCCGGAGGAATTCCTACCGATCGCGCCGGCGGCCCTCGGCGTCGCCGCCGTGCTCATCTTCGTCGCGCGACCGGTCGCCGTGGCGATCTGCCTCGCGCCGTTCCGGTTCGCGCCGCGCGAGCAGGCGTTCGTCGCCTGGGTGGAATTGCGGGGCGCCGTGCCGATCATTCTCGCGCTGTTCCCGATGCTCGCCGGAATACCGCACGCACGCGAGATCTTCAACGTGGCATTTTGCGTGGTGCTCCTCTCGCTCGCCGCGCAGGGCTGGACACTGCCCGTCGTCGCGCGCTGGCTCCGCGTCGAGCACGAATCGCGTGCGAACCCAGATCCCGAACCGGAAGGAGGCCGAAAGTGAATCTTCGATTCGTGCAATGGTTGACAGTCATCGGACTGCTCGCGGCGTTGCTGATCGCCAGCGGCTGTGCACCGACCTCGCGCGCGCGTGGCGTCGATCGGAGCGGCTTCCTGGGTCCCGACTACGACCTGCTCGAGCCCGGGGATGACCGGCAGGCCCAGCTCGTCTATCGGCGGCCCGGCGTCTTCTGGGCGGCGTACCGGAAGGTGCTTCTCGACCCCGTCACCGTCTGGAAGGGAAAGGATTCGACCGGCCAGGGCATCTCGGCCGCCGACGAGCAGATCCTCGTGAACTACTTCTACAGCGTGATCCGCGGCGCGCTGGAGAAGGAGGGCTTCTCGCTCGTGAGCGCCCCCGAACGCGATACGCTGCGCGTGAAAGTCGCCATCACCCGGGCCGAGGAAGCGAACGTCGCGCTCAGCGTCGTATCGGCAGTCGTCCCGACGCTGCATGCCCTTTCTTCGCTCGCCAAGCTCGCGACCGGGAAACCCGCCTTTGTCGGCGAAGCGCAGATCGAGGTCAAGGTCACCGACGCCTTCTCCGGGGATCTCCTCGCGGCCGGCATCGATCACCGCGTGGGCGGCCAGGCGCTCGACGCCTCGATGCTCAAGTCCTGGGGAGATGTCGAAGCCATGATGCGGCTGTGGGCGAATCATGGCAGCTACAATCTCTGCCGGCTGCAGAAGCGCACGAACTGCACGCCGCCGCCGAAGCCCTAGGAAAAGGTCGGTTGCGCTTTCCTCAGTCCTCCGTACCGACCGCCTTCTCGAAGTTCGCGCGCGCCTCCCAGAATCCCAGCACGCCCTGGCGATACTGGTCGTTCGCCTGGGCGAGCGAGGCCTGTGCGGCGAGCAGATCCTTGAGCAACGCGGTCTGCTGGCGGAAGGCGTCCATCGAGACGCGCAGCTGCGCGCGCATGGCGTCGCGGTTGAGCTCGGCGACCTTGAGAAAGTTGCGGGCATCCTCGAGCTTGCGGAACGAGCTGTTCACGTCCAGCACAACCTGCGAGGCGAGGTCCTCGGTCGAGTTCTGCACCTGGCTGCGTGCGCGCTCGAGCTGCGCGATGTCGTGCTGCTTTTTCCCCCAATCGAAGACATTCCAGCTGAATTCGAGGCCGACGTACGAGATGCTCTGCGGCAGCACGTCGCTGGTCACCGGAGCAATGTACTTGTAGACGAGGCTCACGTCGGGAATGTACTCGGCGCGCTTGAGCGAGACGTTGTAGTCGGCGTACTGGATGTTGAGCCGCGCCTTCTGCAGATCCGGGCGCTGCCGGAGCGCCGCCTCGCGCGCCGCGACCAGGCTGTTCTGCAGCGGCGTCGCTGCCGGAACCTCCCTGACCCGGAACGGTGTCTCCGGATCGCGCCCCAGCAGGTGATTGAGCTGCTCCTGCTGCGAGGCAAGCGTG
>JAABRB010000210.1 GCA_011391185.1 Betaproteobacteria bacterium | reverse complement strand
TCCTGATCCTGTTCGCGACCGTGCTCTTCGCGTTCGGGCAGCGGCTTGGATCGTGGATTAGCGTGCGCACGGCGGCATCGCCGGTTGACCGTCCGGGTCCGTTGACCCGGGTGCTGGAGTTTCTCTTCGCGGCCTACGGCGGATTCTTCGGCGCCGGTCTCGGCATCATGCTCATGGCCGGGCTCGCCCTGCTCGGCGTGCGCGACATCCAGGCCAACAATGCGCTGAAGAACCTGCTCGGCGCGGTGATCACGAGCGTCTCGGTGATCGTATTCGCGCTATCCGGCCTGGTGTCCTGGCCACACACTGTGATCGCCTTCGCCGGTGCAGTTCTCGGCGGATTACTAGGCGCCCGGGTCGCCCGCGTGCTGCCCGCCCCGTGGCTCCATCGCGTGGTGGTCGCGGTCGGCCTCGCGCTGAGCATTTACTACTTTCGCCAGTATTATTCGGGCGGCGGCTAGAACCTTGCTCACGGGGGATTGTGAGACAGGTTCTACACTGACTCGCCGACCTCGCACATATTGGGAGACAGAATCATGCCACGCATCCTCCTGGTCCAGGGAGCAAACATGATGCACCTGGGAAAACGCGAACCCGAGTTCTACGGGACGACCACCGCGAAGGAGCTCGACACCATGCTCGTCGCGCACGCCAAGTCGAAGGGTTATGAACTGGAGATCTTCTATTCAAACGTCGAAGGCGAGGCGATCAATCGCATCTACGCCGCACTGAACGAGGGCGTCGACGGCCTGGTGATGAATCCCGCCGGATTCAACCACGCAGGCTACGCGCTACGCGATTGCATCCGGGGCACCGGGCTGCCGTACGTCGAAGTGCACATGACGAACGTGGAGGCCCGCGGCATCAAGTGTGTCATCGCGCCGGTTGCGAAAGGTGCCGTCTACGGTTTCGGCGTGCACAGCTACATCCTCGGGCTCGAGGCCATGCTGCACCTGCTGTCAGGCAAAAAGGCCTGAGCGGACGCCGTCTTGAAAGTGATCGGGTGAGAGCGATCGGCATCCTGGTCGTCGTCGCCGCCCTTGCGGCCGGCGGGTATCACTACTGGCCCGAGATCCTGGGCTACTTCGACGAGTCGGCCGACGCGGCCCGAATGGCGGGAGATCACCTGATCGAAGACGCGGGACCTGTCATGGACGCGATTGCGCGAAAGGCCGAATTGCAAGGCTCGCTGCAAGGAGCTGGCGCAGGCATCGCCGTGAAACCGTCCGGACGCGGGACCCGGATCTACGGCTCCGATGGATTCTTCATCGTCGGCTCGAACGGCGCGATCCAGGCGCAAAGTCCGCGGCACCGCGTCGGGCTATCGCTGACGCCGGACCTGCGCAACGGCAAAGTCGTGTGGCAATGCTCGAGCGTGGTGCCGCGCAGTCGGCTCACGCGCCGGTGCAATTAGTCCCGCCGATGCGCGATCGCACTCGCTACGAGAAAGTCAGGACGATTTTCCCGCGGGCATGGCCGGATTCCGATATGCGGTAAGCGTCGGGCGCGCGCTCGAAGGGAAATCGACTCTCGATCGTCGATTTCAGCACACCCGACGCCGCCCACTCATAGAGCTTTTCAAGCCGCGCGGTGGTGGGCCGAACCCGTGAGGCGACGATGCGTATGTCCTTTCTGGGTGGCACGTTCGGAACCGGTGCAGCACTCAGCGCCACCAGCACGCCGCCCGACTTGAGCGAATTCTGCGAACGAACGTGGGTCTCGCCTCCGATCGTGTCCAGCACGACATCGCATTCGGGTGCCGCCGCGACGAAATCCTCGGCGATGTAGTCGATCACGCGCGCTGCGCCGAGATTCATGCAGTAATCGCGATTCGCCGCGCTGCAGGTCGTGATCACCTCCGCGCCCAGGTGCCGGGCGATCTGGATCGCGAGTCCACCGACACCGCCCGCGCCCGCGTGAATCAGTACCCGCTGCCCCGCCGCGAGCCGCGCATCTTCGGCGAGCGGGATGTACGCCGAGAGCCCCGACACGCCAAGCGACGCCGCCACTTCGGGCGCGATGCCGGATGGGATGGGCGCGACCTGCACGACCGGAAGCACCGCATATTCGGCGTGCGTGCCGTGCTTTGCCGGGTCCGCAAGCCCGGCAACGGTCTGCCCAACCGCGATATCGGATATGCCCTCACCCACCGCGACAATGGTCCCTGCGCAGTCGCGGCCGAGCGTGCGCGCCAGCGCAATTTTCATGACGTCCTGCAGCAGGCCGCTGCGCATCTTCCAGTCGATCGGGTTGACGCTTGCGGCAGCAACCTTGACCAGGACATCGCCCGAACCCGGCGACGGAACGGGCGCCGCCTCCAGTCGCAGAACTTCCGGGCCGCCGAATTCGTGAATGCGCCACGCGCGCATGCGGACAGGGAACGCCATGCGAGGGATTATCCCATTCCAACGGACCCGCAAGGCTGCAACGCAGGCAATCCGCCCTCTACGTATACTTCGGTCAGGAGGCGGGCGTAACCACGTACGCACCGCGGGGATTCACCGGGGAGACACATGAACGCGCCGGCCGTGCCACGCGAAATCACGCTGGAGGACAAGTACACCCTGCCGAAAGGCCGGGCGTTCATGACGGCAATCCAGGCGCTGGTGCGCCTGATGATGCTGCAGCAGGAACGCGATGCCCGCGCCGGGCTGAACACTGCCGGCTACGTCTCGGGATATCGCGGCTCGCCGCTCGGCGGGCTCGATCTCGCGCTCGCCCGCGCCACGCCGCACCTCGAGCGGCATCGCATCCGCTTCCAGCCGGGCGTGAACGAGGATCTCGCTGCAACCGCCATCTGGGGAACGCAGCAGCTCGGACTTTTTCCGGGCGCAAAGCACGACGGCGTGTTCGCGATGTGGTACGGCAAGGCGCCCGGCGTCGATCGCTCGGGCGACGCTTTCCGCCACGGCAATGCGGCGGGCAGCGCGGCGCACGGTGGCGTGCTGCTCGCGGCGGGCGACGATCCGGCGGCGCGCTCCACCACGGTCGCCGACCAGACCGACTTCATGTTCAAGGCGCTGCTGATCCCGATGCTCGCGCCCGCCTCGGTGCAGGACATCCTCGACCTCGGGCTGCACGGCATCGCGATGTCGCGCTATTCGGGTTGCTGGGTGGCCTTCAAGTGCGTGAGCGACGTGGCGGAGAGCTCGGCCTCGGCGATCGTCGACCCGGACCACGTGCAGATTCGCACGCCCACCGATTTCGAGCTGCCCGAGGGTGGGCTCAATATCCGCTACCCGGACTTCATGCTGGACGCGGAAGCCCGGCTCAAGAACTACAAGCTCTTTGCTGCGTTGGCGTATGCGCGCGCGAACGGGCTGAACCGCATCACATTGGACAGTCCCCGCGCACGGCTCGGACTTGTCGCGGCAGGCAAGGCCTATACCGATATGCGGCAGGCGCTCGCGACGCTCGGAATCGGCGACGCGGCAGCGCGCGCGATGGGTTTGCGCATTCTCAAGGTCGACATGCCGTGGCCGCTCGAACCGGACGCGGTGCGGCGCTTTGCGACCGGGCTGGAGGAAATCCTCGTCATCGAGGAAAAGCGCCCGCTCATGGAGGAGCAGATCAAGGAACAGCTCTACCACTGGCCGGAGGGATCGCGCCCGCGTGTGGTCGGCAAGCTGGACGGCGCGGGGCAATGGGAGCACACGGCCGGCGCGGACTGGCTCGTTCCACCGACGAGCGAGCTCACCACTGCAATCGCGGCGCGGGCCATCGCAGCGCGCATCCGGCGCTTCATGCCCTCGGAGCCGCTGGCCGCGAAGCTCGCGGCACTCACGACTGCGCGCGACGTTCCGGCGACCGTGAGCGTGCAGCGCACGCCCTGGTTCTGCTCCGGCTGCCCGCACAACACGTCCACTCGCGTGCCGGAAGGCAGCCGCGCCACCGCAGGCATCGGGTGCCACTGGATGGCGGTGCTGATGGACCGCAGCACGACGACCTGGACGCACATGGGCGGCGAAGGCGCACCGTGGATCGGGCAGGCGCAATTCTGCGACACGCAGCACATTTTCGCCAACCTGGGCGACGGCACGTACTTCCACTCCGGCTATCTCGCGATCCGGGCCGCGGTCGCCGCCAACGTGCCCATCACCTACAAGATTCTCTACAACGACGCGGTCGCGATGACCGGCGGCCAGCCGCACGACGGCAAGCTCACGGTGCCGCAGATCACCCGCCAGGTCGCGGCCGAAGGCGTGGCGCGTGTCGCGGTGGTCACCGACGAGCACCGCAAGTACCCGGGAAATGCCGGGTTCGCGCCGCGGACCACCGTGCATCATCGCGACGAGCTCGACCGCGTGCAACGCGATCTGCGTGACTGGTCGATCGCCAACCACGGCGTGTCGGTGCTGGTCTACGATCAGACATGCGCCGCCGAGAAGCGCCGGCGCCGCAAGCGCGGCGCCTTCCCCGACCCCGCGCGACGCGCCTACATCAACACGGCGGTGTGCGAGGGCTGCGGCGACTGCTCGACGCAATCGAACTGCCTCTCGATCGAACCGGTCGCGACCGATCACGGCACGAAGCGGCGCATCAACCAGTCCTCGTGCAACAAGGATTACTCCTGCCTGAAGGGTTTCTGCCCCTCGTTCATCACGGTCGAAGGCGGTCGCCCGCGCCGCGGCCGGGGGATCACCCAGGCGCCGTCGGACTGGCCGGCGCTGCCCGAGCCACGACAACCCGATCTCGACGCGCCGTTCAGCATCCTCGTCACGGGCATCGGCGGCACCGGCGTGGTCACGATCGGCGCATTGCTCGGCATGGCCGCGCATCTCGAGGGCAAAGGCGTGACGGTTCTCGATGTCACGGGCCTCGCACAGAAGGGCGGCGCGGTGATGTGTCACGTGCGAATCGCCGCCAGTCCGGACGCGATTCTCGGCACCCGGATCGGTGATGGTGAGGCGGACGCGGTGATTGCATGCGACGCAGTGGTCGCGGACGGCGCCGAAGCGCGCACCAAAATGCGCCCTGGCCATACGCGCCTGGCCGTGAACAGCGCAGTGACGCCGACGTCGGATTTCACGGCGCAGCGCGACTTCGTCATGCCGGAAGCGGCGCTCGAGCGCGATCTGATCGCGCTCGTGGGCGGGGAGCGTGCCGGATTCGTTCCGGCGACGAAGCTCGCCACGGCGCTCCTCGGCGACGCGATCGCCACCAACCCGTTCCTGCTCGGCTATGCGTTCCAGCGCGGCCTCGTGCCGGTCACGGCACTGGCCATCGAGCGGGCGATCGAGCTGAACGGCGCAACGGTCGACGTGAACAAGCAGGCTTTCCTCTGGGGTCGGCGCGCCGCGCACGACCCCGAACGCGTAGCGCGGACGCTGGCAACCGCCGACGTCGTCCCGATCGAGCATGCGCGGCCCCGCAACGTCGACGAGCTCATCGAGCGCCGCATTGCCCTGCTTACCGAGTACCAGGACGCTGGCTACGCCGAGCGCTACCGGAAACTTGTCGGGCAGGTGCGCGAAGCGGAGCGTCCGCTGGGCGGCACCCGACTCACCGAGGCCGTGGCCCGCAACTACGCGAAGCTCCTTGCCTACAAGGATGAGTACGAAGTCGCCCGGCTCTATTCGCGGCCCGAGTTCCGCCAGGGGCTCGAGGCGGCGTTCGAGGGCGAGTACACGATGCGCTTCCACTTCGCGCCGCCGTTGCTCGCGCGGCGCGATCCCGCGACCGGGCGGCCGCGCAAGATTGAATTCCGCGGCTGGATGGGCACCGCACTCAAGGGACTCGCGAAGTTCCGCTTCCTGCGGGGCACGGCGCTCGATCCATTCGGCCGCACTGCCGAGCGGCGGGCGGAGCGGCAGCTGATCGTGGACTACGAAGCGATGGTTGCGGCGCTTCTCCCCGGCCTGAGCGCCGATCGGCTTACAACCGCAGTGGAGATCGCCGCGTTACCGGACGAAATCCGCGGCTTCGGGCCCGTGAAGGCCGAGGCGATCGCGAAGGCGAAGGCCAGGGAGACGGCGCTGCTGGCACGCCTCCGTGCGCCGGCTGCGCGGGCCGCCTGATTCGTGGCCGCGGAGCGGACGTGGCCCACGAGCTTTCCAAGGCGTTGACGGACGCCCTCGCTGCGCGCTTCGGGGACCGGTTCACCGTCTCGCGCGGCGTACGCGAGCATCACGGGCGCGACGAGTCGTACTACCCGCCGATGCCGCCCGATGCGGTGGTCTTTCCGCACTCCACCGAAGAGGTGTGCGCCGTGGTCGCGCTCTGCCGCGAGCATCGCGTGCCGATGATCCCGTTCGGGGTTGGCACGTCACTCGAGGGCCACATCCTCGCGGTAAGGGGCGGCGTGTGCATCGACCTCTCGCAGATGAACCGCATTCTGGCCGTGCACACCGAGGATCTCGATGCCACGGTGGAA
>JAABRB010000209.1 GCA_011391185.1 Betaproteobacteria bacterium | reverse complement strand
ATGCCGGGACATCCATTGCCGGAGAAGAAGTAAGGAGTTAGGCGCGAGCGGAAAAAGCGGCAGAGAAAAAGGTTTTTCCCCTCCTTTTCAAGGAGGGGTGCCGGCGGAGCCGGCGGGGTGGTTCGAGCTTCGAATTGACGCGGCACACCACCCCGGCGCTTCGCGCCACCCCTCCTCGGCGAGGAGGGGAAAAAGCTTTAAACCATCCCCTCCTTTTCAAGGAGGGGTGCCGGCGGAGCCGGCGGGGTGGTTCGAGCTTCGAATCAGCGCCGCACACCACCCCGGCGCTTCGCGCCACCCCTCCTCGGAGAGGAGGGGAAGATTTAAAACCCTCACTCGTCGCCGAAGGCGCGCAGGGCTTGGCGGGCGATCTCTACGCCCGACTCCTGGACGAAATGACCGGCGTCGGCGACGACGTACGGCTCCGGGCAGCCGCGGATCAGCTTGCGCAAGTTGTTCATGACGGGCGGTCCCAGCACCGGATCTGTCGCGCCGACGGCCATGAACGTCTTGCCGGTCCATTCGGACATCCACCAGTCGCGCGCGCGCCGCGAGATCGCCGCCCCGTCAGCGTCCGGATGCTCCGGAACGAGGTTCGGAAAACGGCGCACGCCCGCCTTGAAAGTTGCATCCGGAAACGGGGCCGCGTAGGCCGCCGCCTCGGCATCGCCGAGCTGCGCCACCGCGCGCTTCATGAGCTTGGCAATATCCATGTCGGGATTCTTGTTCGACCACGCGCGCCAGTCGAGAAAGCCCTTGCCGAGCGGCACATCGCCGGTCCCGAGCGCAGTGTTCATCACGAGCAGCCGGGCAAAGCGCGCCGGCATGTCCATGGGCAGCGTCAGGCCGAGTAGTCCGCCCCAGTCCTGGCAAACGAGCGTGACATTCGCGAGATCGAGCCGCTCGATGAACGCAATCAGCATGTCGCGATGCCGGGTAAAGGTGTAGTACGCGTCGTCACTCGGCTTGTCCGAGCGGCCGAAGCCGACGAGATCGGGCGCCACGACGCGCGCGCCGGCACCGGCGAACACCGGAATCATCTTCCGGTACAGGTAGCACCAGGTCGGCTGGCCGTGCAGGCACAGGTACGTCTGCGGCACCGCACGCGGGCCCTCGTCCAGGTAATGAATGCGTACGCCGTCGAAACCGGCAAGCCCATCGACGTAGTGCGGCGCGAACGCGAAACCCGGCAGGCCGGCAAAGCGCTCATCGGGCGTGCGTAGCGTGGCCATGGCCTTCTCCTCCTGTGAGACGTTGTGACTCTAACAGGCCGCCGCCTTGCGCAAAGGCAAGGCCGGGCGCTAGCGCCCGTGAGCGCCGGATGGGTGTCTCAGGCCGCGAAATAGGCTTGAAAGCGAAGCATGAATCCGGGAAGGTCTTCCGCAAGGAGATTGTCGATGCCTGCCGCTTCCTGGCGGCCGCCGCCTGTGGGGTGCTCGCGGCACAGACCCGCCGCACTCTTGGTGTGCCCACGCGGCGCCCGCACGCTCACGACGTAGCCGCCGCGCGAGTTGGGCGCGAGCACGGCGAATGCGTGATCCGGCTGCGAGAGCACAAGATGATTGGCGAATGCCCCGATGACTCGGCGGCTCCAGGCCTCATCCGGAAGCTCATAGATTCGGGTGCGCGCGGAGTCGGAGCAGAATCCGATCGCAAGCGCCCGGTTCATGTCCTCGCGCCAGCCGTTGCGCAGAGCTTCGAAGACTGGCTCACGCGCAAGGAACTGCAGCGGATCGGCATAGGGCTTGATCAGCCGGTAGAGCTCGGCCGGCGGGACGCGCAGATCGGCGATCGTCTCGCCGTACGCGTTGTAGTTCATGCTATCCCCGAGATCGCCGAGCGCTTCGAGTTGCGATTCGGTGAGCCCGAGCGGTTGCGCGAGCCTCCGGGCCGCGTCGCCAAGGTTGTCGCCGAATGCGGCGACCACTGCCCAGGCGCGGAATCGCCCCTTCAGATGGGTGTCGACCAGGATGCTCGTGCAGGTTCCACCTTGTGTCTCGATATGCGTCTCGAGGCCGCGGTGGACGGGTATCTCGCCCGAGAAATGGTGGTCGAAGTAACGCACCCGGACCCCCGCGTCGAGCAGGCGCACGAGCGCCGCGCGATTGCGCTCGAGCGAGACGTCCAGAACCGTGACGACGTCGCCCGATTGCGCGGGCACGCGCGCGATCAGCTCGATGTCGCGCTTCACGCCGGTGACGAGCATGGCCTCGACCGGCTCGGCGAGCCGCAGCTGATGCAGCGCGCACAGACCGTCCGCATCGCCATTGGCGACGTCAATATGGTTCATGCGCCCGGATTCCAGATCTGGATGCCTAGCTGCCCGGCGATCCGCTCGAGCAGCGGACCCCATTTCTCTCGCGGGTGCGACGTATCGAACACGATCGTGTCGCGGACCTCTTCCTGCGAAGGGGGCTCGCCCGCGTCACGCTGGCGGGCAAGCACCGAAAGGCTGGCCTCGGACGCATCGGTCCGGGCCTGCTCGCGCGCGAGAATCCGGCGGCGGAGCTCGGCGTACGGCGCAGTGCAGGCCACGATGACTATCGGTACGGCCAGCTCGCGCGCCAGGCTCCGGAACGCCGCGCGCTCCGTACCGCGAAGAAATGTCGCGTCGACAATGGCTGGCCAGCCGGCCGCAAGCACGGTGCGTGCAAGATCCGCGAGTCGAGCGTAAGTGCGTCGGGTTGCCTCGGGATCGTAGATCCCGCCGCCCACGGCACTCGCCGTGCGCGCCGTGGGATCAAGCCCGAAGAGTCGCTTGCGCTCGACATCCGAGCGCAGACAAATCGCGCCGAACCGCTCCGCGAGCGCCCCGGCGACCGTGGTCTTGCCGGATCCAGAGAGCCCGTGAGTCAGCGTGAGCCCCGCACTGCCGCGATGTGACAACTGCTCAGCGAGGTGGAAATAGCCGCGGTATTCGTTCTCGATTTCGGCTTTCGCTTCCCCGGCCAGTCCCGGCTGTTGTGCGCGGATGCAGGCGATCTTCGCGCGCACCATCGCCCTATAGACCATGTAATAGGGGAGCACCGCGAGCCCGGCATAATCACCAGTCGCCTCGAGATATGCGTTGAGGCAGCGGATCGCGAGGTTCGGCAGACGGTGATCGGCGAGGTCCATCACGAGAAACGCGACCTCGTTCATCGCGTCGACCCAGCGCAGGTCGGCGTTGAACTCGATGCAGTCGAAGGGCGTCGGATCGCCACCAATCAGGGCGATGTTGCCGAGGTGCAGGTCGCCGTGGCACTCGCGCACGAAGCCGGCGCGCTTGCGATCGGCGAATACGGGCGCAAGCCGCTCGCCCTCGCGGTCGGTCCATGCACGCAGACGCTCGAGTTGCGGGACATCGGGTGATTCGCCGACCAGCGCCCTGAGGTGATCGAAATTATCCCGTGGCGGCTCCATGACGCGGCCCGGGGTGCCGAACGGGGAATCCGGCCCCGCGATCGCAACCGTCGCATGAAACGCAGCGATCTTTCGGGCGATCGCTTCGACGAGCGGCGGCGAGAGGTCGCCGCGCTTCGCCATGCGGTCGAGCAGCGCGTCCTGCGCAAACCGACGCATCTTCACGGCGTGCTCGATCGCCGGTCCTTCGCCATCGAGGACGGGTGCCGTCGCGCTGCCCGTGATCCGCACCGACGCCAGGTAGAGATCGGGGGCGGTGCGCCGATTGAGGCGCAATTCCTCCGCGCAGCATCGCCGCCGCGCTTCGAGTGTGCTGAAGTCGAGGAAGCCGAGGTTCACGGGCTTTTTGATTTTGTATGCATACTCGCCGGCCAGGAGGACGTACGAGATGTGCGTTTCCAGGACCTCGACGCGATCAACCGGATGCGGATAGGCGTCGGCCCGCGAAAGGGAGTCGATCAGCCGCGCGGTGGCCGACTTGTCCTCCTCCGACCCTGAAGGGGGTTGTTTCGTCCTTGCCGACATTGCCACTCGTCCCCTTCCCTCCGACCGGGCGGAGGCGTCATTATTCACCGTAATCCCGGGCGCCGAGCCCGGATTGAACCAGGTCAAGTGTTCGCCGCAGGCGCGCGAGGCACGTTGCCTGCCATGCGTTAACATTGCGCCGGCAGCAGACCGCGTCCCCGTGACGCGCGCGGCAAGGAACGCTCGATGCAACCAGGAACGCCTTTTTCCCTCCAGGTCAATCCGAAGATCCCGCAGCGGCTCGCGCGGCTGGAGGAACTCGCGCACAATCTCTGGTACAGCTGGGATCGTGCCACCCGCGAGCTCTTTTCGCGGCTCGACCCGCCGCTCTGGGCGTCGGTCGGCCACAGCCCCAAGGCGTTCCTGAAGCGCGTCGACGAACAGAAGCTCGTCGACGCTGCGACCGACCCGGTCTACCTGAGCAACTTCAACCGGGTGCTCTCCGCGTACGATACCTACCACGGCGAGCCGATGCGCGCGAACGGCGCCCGGAAACTCGAGCAGAGCGATCTCGTCGCGTATTTCTGCTTCGAGTTCGGGTTTCACGAAAGCTTCCCGATCTACTCCGGCGGTCTCGGCATCCTCGCCGGCGACCACTGCAAGGCGGCGAGCGACATGCGGTTGCCGTTCGTCGGCGTCGGGATGATCTACCAGCAGGGTTATTTTCTGCAGACCATCGACAGCGACGGCAATCAGCACGTCGCCTACTCCGACTCCGATTTCGACGATCTGCCGGTGACCGTAGTGACCGATGATACGGGCCGCGAGCTGCGCGTCGCGGTGGAGTTGCCAGGCCGCGCCGTGGCGCTGCGCGTCTGGAGCGCCCGTGCCGGGCACGTCACGCTGTACCTGCTCGACACCGACGTCGAGGAGAATGCCCCCGCCGATCGCGCGATCGGCCATCGACTCTATGGCGGCGATCGCACGACGCGGATCGAGCAGGAGATCGTCCTGGGGATCGGCGGGGCGCGCGCGCTCGCGGCGATGGATATCAAGCCGACGGTCTGGCACATCAACGAGGGACATGCTGCGTTTCTCGTGCTCGAGCGCGTACGCAACGTCGTGCGCCAAGGATTGGACTTTCCCGCGGCGCTCGAAGCGGTGGCGGCGGGCACCGTGTTCACGACGCATACGCCGGTGGCGGCCGGCCACGACCAGTTCGCCCCCGAGATGATCGAGAACTACTTCGGCGACTACTGCCGCGAGCTGAACATCACGTCGCAACAGCTCCTGGATCTGGGGCGCACGTCGACCGATGCGAATTTCAACATGACGACCCTCGCGGTTCGCGGCTCGCGGATCCACAACGGCGTTTCGCGCATTCACGGCGGGGTCTCCGCGAATCTGCTCCGGGAACTCTGGCCGCAGATCACTCCCGCGGAGAACCCGGTCGCCCACATCACGAACGGCGTGCACGTGCCGACCTTCCTCGCGCCCGAGTGGGTCGAGGTGTTCAATCGCGCGCTAGGCCTGGGTTGGAGCCAGCGGCACGCCGACAAGGAAATGTGGGCCAGGATCGCCGATCTGCCCGACCACTTTTTCTGGAGCATGCATCAGTACCTCAAGTCGCAGCTCCTGCACCTCGTACGGTATTCCATCCGACGCGCCCACCTGCGGAACCATGGCAGCGAAGCGCATCTCGACCGGCTGTTCAGGTTTGCCGACCCCGCCAATCCCAACGTGCTGACCGTCGGTTTCGGGCGGCGGTTCGCGACCTACAAGCGGGCTGCGCTTCTGTTTGAAGATCTCGAGTGGCTGAAGGAGATCACGGGCGATCCCGAACGACCCGTGCTCTTTATCTACACCGGCAAAGCTCACCCGGCGGACAAGCCCGGCCAGGACCTGATCCGCCAGGTCTCGCACGTGTCGCGGCTACCGGAGTTCGAGGGCCGGATCCTGCTTGTCGAAGGCTACGACCTGCACTTCAGTCGCCGGCTGATTTCGGGCGTTGACGTGTGGCTGAACAATCCGGTCTATCCGCTCGAGGCGTCGGGCACATCCGGCATGAAGGCGGCGATGAACGGCGTCATCAATCTTTCGGTGCTCGATGGCTGGTGGGACGAAGGCTACGACGGCGCCAATGGCTGGGCGATCAAGCCGGCCACCGACGCCGCGGACGAGTACCGGCGCAATCGCGAGGAAAGTCGCGCGCTCTACGAGATCCTGCAGGACCATGTGATTCCACTCTACTATGCGCGCGGCAACATCGGTCACTCGCCGGAATGGGTCCGAATGGCGAAACGCTCCATCGCGTCGATCGCGCCGCATTTCAACGCCGCCCGGATGGTCGGCGAGTATGTCGCCAAGTCCTACGTGCCGGCGTCCCAGCAGGGACGTCGCTTCGCGGAGGATGGCTACGCGGGCGCTGTTGCGCTGGCAAGTTGGAAATCACGCGTCCGCCATGCGTGGCCAACCGTTAGCCTCCGCCGTCTCGACTCGCCCAGGAAGCGCATCGCATT
>JAABRB010000208.1 GCA_011391185.1 Betaproteobacteria bacterium | reverse complement strand
CAAGCCGCTCGGCGCATACCTCGAACACGCTACGGGCATGAAAGTACAGTGGACGCCCGTCAACGACTACGCCGCCGTGGTCGAAGGGCTTGCCGCCAACAAAATCGATCTGGCCTGGCTCGGCGGATTCACATTCGTTCAGGCGCGCATGAAGACCGGCAACGCGATCCCCATCGCCCAGCGCGTGGAGGACGAGAAGTTCACGTCCAAGTTCATCGTGCCGGCGAACAGCACTGCCAAGACGCTGGCCGACCTCAAGGGCAAGACGTTCGTCTTCGGCTCGCCGTCCTCGACTTCGGGCCATCTCATGCCGCGCTACTTCCTGCTGCAGGACGGAATCGATCCGGAAAAGGACTTCAAGCGCATCGCGTTCTCGGGCGCCCACGATGCAACGGTCGCCTTCGTGGCATCGGGGCGCGCCGATGCGGGTGTCCTCAACGCCTCGGTATGGGAAAAGCTGGTGGAGAAGGGCGACGCGAACGCGAAGGCCGTCAAGGTGCTCGCCACGACGCCCCCCTATTACGACTACAACTGGACCGTGCGCGGCAACCTCGACCCGGCAATCGTGAAGAAGCTGACCGACGCGTTTCTCAAGCTTGACCCGGCGATTCCGGCCGACAAGGCGATTCTCGCATTGCAGCGCGCGAGCAGGTTCGTCGCCACGCGCCCCGAGAACTACAAGGGGATCGAGGAGGCGGCGCAGTCCGCAGGGCTGCTGCAGTAATCGCGGCACGGGGAGCAGAGTCGGGTGAAAATCTCGCTCGAACAGGTCGGAGTCACGCTTCCCGGCGCGCATCGCGCGCTGGAGAGTGTGACGCTCTCGGTAGCGCCGGGCGAACGCGTCGCGGTCATCGGGCAATCGGGCGCCGGCAAGACGAGCCTGCTCCGCGTGATCGGCACGGCGCTGCGCCCCAGCGAAGGCAGCCTGCGCATCGGCGAGCGGGATCCGTGGGCCCTGCCAAGCCGGGCCCTGCGCGAACTGCGCGCGAGCATGGGCACCATCCATCAGGCGCCGCCACTGCCGCCGCGCCAGCGGGTGGTCACCGCGGTGCTCGCGGGACGGCTGGGTGTGTGGGGCTTCTGGAGGGGGCTGGGTTCGCTCGTCTACCCGGCCGACATCGCCGGTGCGCGTGCCGCACTGACGCGCACGGACCTCGCCGACCGTGTCTTCGACCGCTGCGATCGCCTTTCTGGCGGGCAGCTCCAGCGGGTCGGCGTCGCACGCGTTTTATACCAGCGTCCCGACCTGATCCTCGCCGACGAGCCGGTGTCGGCGCTCGATCCGCAGCTCGCCGACCAGACCGTGGGCGAACTCGCCCGCGACGCCCAAAGCCGCAGCGCAACGCTGATCGCGAGCCTGCATGCGGTCGATCTGGCGCTGCATTGGTTTCCGCGCATCGTCGGCCTGCGTGCCGGATCAGTCGCGTTTGATCTCCCGCCGGTGAAAGTCACCGATGCCATGCTGCGGGAGCTGTACCGTGGCGAATCTGCGGATCCGCCGACGCAGAATAACCGACCGGTGGATTTCGCCATGCCGGGCGTGCGGCGCGCGGCGCGCACGCTGACCGGCCACCAACCGCTCTGCCGGTGAAAAGTAAGCGCTTTTTCCCCTCCTTTCCAAGGGTGAGGCGGGAATTCGAAGCACGTGCCGGTGCACGTGCGAGCCGCCGAACGCCCGAAGCCTCCGTGCTTCGGGCCGGACGGGGTCCGCCCGAAGGGCGGCGGGTGGTTGGTCGAGCGCTCGATACCACCTCGTCCGCTTCGCGTCCACCCCTCCTCGAAGCGGAGGGGATACACGATCTCCCTCTCCCGTGGCAACGTTGACGACCGAACGTGATCCGGCACTGGCGCCGCGGTTCGCGCTGGCCGTTCTCGCGCTCCTGCTCCTGTGGCCGGCGCTGAAGCTCGCGGAATTCAATCTCGCGAGCCTGTTCGATCCGCGAAGCATGGCGGTGATGGGCAGATTTCTCTCGACGTTCTTCCCGCCGCGCCTCGACGCGGAATTCCTGTCGCTCGTCTTTCATTCCACGCTCGAGACGCTCGCACTTGCCACGGCCGGCATGGCCCTCGCGCTGGTTGTCGCCTTCCCGCTTTCGCTCGTCGTCTCGCAAAGCCTCTCGGTCGCGCGGATCGGACCGGCGCGGCGCCGCTGGCCCGGCGTCCTCCTGCGCACGCCGGCGCGCTGGTTGCTCATCGTCCTGCGCAGCATCCCCGAAATCGTCTGGGCACTACTGTTCGTCCGTGCGGTGGGCCTTGGACCTGCCGCCGGCGTGCTCGCCATCGCGATCAGCTACTCGGGCATGCTCGGCAAGGTGTTCTTCGAAATCTACGAATCGGGCGACACGCGGCCCGCGCGCGCAATCCTCGAATCGGGCGGCGGCCGCCTCAACGCGTTCGCATACGGAATCCTGCCGGTCGCGTCGCCCGAGCTCGTGTCCTATTCGGTGTACCGCTGGGAGTGCGCGGTGCGCGCATCGGTGGTGATGGGCTTCGTCGGCGCGGGCGGGCTGGGACAGCAGATGGAGCTCTCGATGAAGATGCTGAACGGGGGCGAGGTCGCGACGATGCTGCTCACGTTCTTCCTTCTCGTGCTGCTCGCCGACGCGATCAGCGCGGCGCTGCGAAAGGTTTTCGCATGAACGCGCGCCACTGGATCGCGCTCGGCGCCCTCATGGCTGCAACGGCAGCGAGCTTTCTTTACCTGGGCGTGTCGCTCGGCGCGCTGGCGAGCGTGGAAAGCCTGGTGGGCATGAGCCGCTTCATCGCCAGGTTCTTCCCACCGGAATTGTCCACGGGGTTCCTCGCCCGCACGCTGAACGGCACGCTCGAGACAATCGCCATGTCCGCAATCGGCACGCTGCTCGCCGTCGGCCTCGGCGTGCTGCTCGCCGTGCCGGCTGCCGGACGGTGGGGATTCGCGGCGCGCGCCGCGGCCCGGCTGCTGCTGAATTTCCTCCGTTCGATTCCCGAGCTGGTGTGGGCGGCGCTCATGGTGCTCGCCGCCGGACTGGGGCCATTCGCCGGGACGCTCGCACTTGCCTGCCACACGACCGGCGTGCTGGGCCGGCTGTTTGCCGAGACGCTCGAGAACACGCCGCTCGAGCCGACCGACGCGCTCCGGCACGCGGGTACGCCGGCCACCCTCGCATTCCTCTACGGAACGGTGCCCAACGTGCTGCCGCAGTTCACTTCGTACGCGCTGTATCGCTGGGAGAACAACATCCGCATGGCGGCCGTGCTGGGATTCGTCGGGGCCGGCGGACTCGGCCAGATGCTCTACGTGAGCCTGTCGCTCTTCAAGACGCATGAAGCTGCCACGGTCATCCTTGCGATGCTCGCGATCGTCGCGATCGTCGATGCGCTAAGTGCCGGGATGCGCCGTTTCCTGGGCCGCTCGGGTGCCTGAGCCCAGCCTCGCGCGCCCTTCGTCGGCCAGCACGCGGAAGTCGTCCGCGTAGCGCGCCAGCCGCGCTGCGGCGTGTTCGCGCTGCGCGGGCGTTGCCGCTGCGAGGAGCCCGGTGATGAGCGTGACCACCCGATCCTGCCAATCCCGCCATGCACGCGCGTACGCGACACTGCGCTGCGCATCGTAGTCCACGAAGAACGCGCGCAAGTTGCTCCGCAATGTCGGCGTATTCTGCTCCTGCCTGAGCATGCGCACGAGCTCGCGCTGGCGTGCCCTGCGGTTCTCGAGGCGCAACGTCGCATTGGCGGGATGAGCGCGGACATAGTTTGCGATCAGGCGTCGCTGCTCCGCAGAAACGCTGCCGAGCCACTCCTCGAGCCGGTCGGTGATCGCGTCGATGCGCGCCGTATCGCGCGCCGCAGGTTCGCCCTCGACGAGTTCCTCGGTCAGCTTGCGATTGCCGGCCTCGAGCTTCTTTTCGAGCGCGACGTAATTGGCGGGCTTGAGCGTCGCCAGGACCGGGATCGATTCGTCGACCGCCTGTTCCGCGAGTGCGCGGTAGCGCTCGCGTATGGCCGCCACCGCCCACTCCACATCGGCGCGGGTGGCGCCGCGCTTCACACGCGCGGCAGCACTGTCGAGTGCCTGCGCGTAGCGGGGCAGCTCCTCGAGCCGATGCCATTCGTGAAAGCGGGCGAGACGCGCCTTGAAGAGATCGGACTGCTCGCCCTGCAGGTCGAGGTACTCGTTCGCCATGATGCGCACGGCGATGTCGCTGTTGTTGTACACAATGCGCACCACGCTCGAGCAGCCGACGAGGAGGACACTCGCCGCCGCCAGCAGGGCACCGGACATCCTGGACGCGCTCACACCCCTTGCGCGGCGCGCGCGACTCACCAGTAGTTCTCCACGCAGATGTGCCCCGGGTCGCGCCGCCGGTGCCGCCGCATGCCGCGCGGCTTGAGTTCGTCCGTGATGTCGCCGATCGTCTTGGGACTGCCGCAGATCATCACCTGCGAGCCCTTCGGATCGAGTGTGAGCGCGAGGGACTTCTCGAGCCGCCCGTCGGCGATCGTATCGGAGATGCGCCCGGCCAGCGAGCCCGCAGCCTCTTCGCGGCTGGTGAGCGTGACGAACCTGAACTGCCCGGCGTGATTTTTCGCGATGTCCGCGACGGTGTCTCCGTAAGTGAGCTCATTCGCGTACCGCACGGAGTGCACGAGCACGATCTTCTGGAAGCGCCGCCACGGTGTTTCGGTCTTCAGCATCGACAGGTAAGGCGCGATGCCGGTGCCGGTCGCGAGCAGCCAGAGCTTCTCGGCGTCGGGAATCGCCGAGAGCACGAAGAGCCCCGTCGCCGTCGGCGCCAGAAACACCACGTCCCGGGCCTCGAGCCGCGCGAGCCGCGTCGTGAGCGGCCCCTCGGGCAGGAGCATGTAGTGAAACTCGTGCGACGGCTCCCGGGGCGCGTTGGCGAACGAGTACGCGCGCGATACCAGGACGCCGCCCACCGGTAACGCGAGGGTGGCGTGCTGGCCGGGCTCGAAGGAGCCGATATCGGCCGTCACGCGCAGCGAGAAAAGCCTGTCGGTCCAGCGCTTCTGCTCGACCACGGTGCCTTCCACCCATTTCGTCGTCGGCATGCTCGCGCACCTAGTGCATCAGGAACGGGTCGAGATCGAGTGACTCGATCTGCCCGCCGAGCATCACGACGATGCCGCCCCGGCGCCTTGCCCCGTCGTCGCTGAATTCGAATCGATAGGTCCGCCGCAGCGCCAGTCGGCCATCGGGGTTCCGTGCGGGCCAGAGTTTCACGATCTGCACCGTGTCATCGAGGAACTGCAATCCGTCGCGCTCGCAGACGCGCTTGCCCGCATGCACCGCCCGCTCCCGCGCGCGCATCGAGTCGTACCAGAGCCAGACGAAGGCAGCCATCAGCAGCACGAAGAAGAGCTCGGCCATCGCGGAAAAGTATAGCTTGGCAGGCCATCGGGGATGTCGGGTCCTAATTCTGCCGGCGATTGAGCCATTCGGCGACGAGCACCGGCTTCTCGACACCCTCGCACTCCATCTTCACGTCCCATGCCATTTGCACGCCGTTGGGTATCTCATCGAGCGCGGCAAGCCGGAAGCGGGCCCGGATTCGCGCGCCCGAGGGCACGGGACCGGTAAATCGCACGCGGTTGAACCCGTAATTGATGCCCATGCGCAGACCGGTGACCGTGACGGTTTCCTGGTAGAGGTGCGCGAGGAGCGAGAGCGTCAGAAAGCCGTGCGCGACCGTTCGCCCGTAGGGCGATTCGCTCGCCGCACGTGCCGGATCGACGTGGATCCACTGCCGGTCACCCGTTGCTTCGGCGAATTCATCGATGTGCGCCTGCGTGACCTCGAACCAGTCGCTCACGGCCACCTCATCACCGACGCGACCGCGCAGCTGGTCCACGGAAACCACGGAAACCACGGAAACGATGGTGCTCGCACTCATTGCGGCGATTCTGCCACGTCTGGCGCCGCGGGAAGCGAAGGGATATACAAGGGGCCCGTTCCACGGCCCGCCCTGCATGGAGGCGCATGGCCTCGATTCTGAGAAAACTTCTATTCGAGGTAGATCATCTTGCGGGTCATCCCGCCGTCAACCACCCAGTTCTGGCCGGTGATGAAGCCGGCCGTGTCGGACAGCAGGAATTCGACGGTGGCAGCGACGTCATCGGGCATGCCCACCCGCCCGGCCGGGTGCTGGGCATGATCCCCGGGGCGCAGCGCATCCGCGGCGCGGCGCGCCTGTTTCTGCCATGCCCGGGTGTCGATCCAGCCGGGGCTCACGCAATTCACCCGGATGTCGGGACCCAGGCTGACGGCCAGCGCGTGAGACAACGCGACGACACCCCCTTTCGACGCGGAGTACGGCTCGGTGTGGGCCTCGGACTGCAGCGCGCGCGTCGAGGCGACGTTGACGATCGCGCCGTGCGTGCGCCGCAGATGCGGGACCGAATGTTTCGCCGTCAGGAAGCATCCGGT
>JAABRB010000207.1 GCA_011391185.1 Betaproteobacteria bacterium | reverse complement strand
GTGGCTGGTGCCGCCCCGAATTCTCCGACGAGGCGGTCATCGAGATCGAGGCCGGACGTCACCCGGTCGTGGAAGACGAGGTCGACGAATTCATCGCCAACGACACGCGCCTCGCCGCCACCCGCCGGATGCTGGTCATCACCGGTCCGAACATGGGCGGCAAGTCCACCTACATGCGCCAGGTGGCGCTCATCGCGCTGCTCGCGTGCGCCGGCTGCTATGCGCCGGCACGACGCGTTCGCCTGGGCCCGATCGACCAGATCTTCACGCGCATCGGCGCCGCCGACGACCTCGCCGGCGGACGCTCGACCTTCATGGTGGAGATGACCGAGGCCGCGGCCATCCTCAACAACGCGACGGAGTCGAGCCTCGTCCTCATGGACGAGGTTGGGCGCGGCACATCGACCTTCGACGGGCTCGCGCTCGCCTGGGCGATCGCACGGCACCTCGTGGAGCGAAGCCGCTCGTACACGCTGTTCGCCACGCACTACTTCGAACTGACCCGCCTCGCACTGGAGCACCGCG
Source organism: Betaproteobacteria bacterium (assembly GCA_011391185.1). Next base: position 5,907 of record JAABRB010000207.1, on the reverse strand, counting down.
AGGCGGTGAACGTTCACGTGAGCGCCATCGAGCACCAGGACACGATCGTGTTCCTGCACGCCGTGGAGGAAGGCCCCGCCAGCCAGAGTTACGGGCTACAGGTCGCCGCGCTCGCGGGCGTGCCCGGCAGCGTCATCCGCGCCGCCCGCCGTCATCTGCAGTCGCTCGAGCAGCAAAGCCTTGCGCGCGGCGGTCAGGCGGATCTCTTCGGTGCCGCCCCGCCGACGCCCGAGCCGCCGCGCCACCCGGCGCTCGATCTCCTCGATGACGTGAAGCCGGACGAGCTCTCCCCACGTGACGCGCTCGAGCTCATCTACCGGCTGAAGAAGCTGTGAGCCGGTTTGGCCGCGCGCTTGCCCTTGCGGCGCTGTTGATCGCGCCACCGGTCGCGGCCCAGGGTCGATTCAGCTTCGCGCTGATCGGGGACACGCCCTACTTCGCGTTCGAGGTGCAGGGGTTCCCGGCCGTGCTCGCCACCCTGGACGCGGCACCGCTCGCGTTCGTCGCGCACCTGGGCGATTTCAAGCACGCCCGCGCACCCTGCGACGACGCGCTCTTCGAAGAGCGCCGGAAAATGTTCGACGCATCGCGCCATCCGTTCGTCTTCGTTCCCGGAGACAACGAATGGACGGATTGCCACGTGGCGGGGTTCGATCCGCTCGAACGCCTCGCCGCGTTGCGGCGCATCTTCCACTCGGGCGGCGAAAGCCAGGGGCAGCGTCGACTCGCGCTCACGCGCCAGTCGAGCGACCCGCGCTTTGCCGGATACCGCGAGAACGTCCGCTGGCGCTACGGCCGGATTCTCTTCGTGGGGGTGAATGTTCCGGGCAGCAATAACAATCTCGGTCGGAACGCGACGATGGATACCGAGCATCGGCACCGCATGGCTGCGGTATTCGACTGGCTCGATGAATCGATGAAGCTCGCCGAGCGGAACCACCTGGCAGGCGTCGTGATCATGTTCCACGCCAACCCGGGGTTCGACGGAAAGGCGCGCCGGCCCCGCGGCGCCCCCGACGGCTATGCCGAGCTGCGCAACGTCCTGCGCGCGCACGCCGCATGGATTGCGCGGCCGGTCCTGCTCGCGCACGGCGATACGCATGCCTTTCGGCACGATCAGCCGCTGCTGGACAGGGCACACGGCACGCCGCTCGCCAGCTTCATCCGCGTCGAAGTTCCGGGATCGCCGGCCGCCGAACCGGTGCTCGTGGACGTGGATCCAGTGCATCCTGCGGTCTTCAGTGTGCGCGCGCCGGAGTCCGCCAGGAGTTTCCCGGATAACCCCTGAGCGCGGTTCCCGGGCTCACCACCTCAGCGTCACGCCGAAGAGCACCGCGAGGCCGAGCGCCGGCAACTGGTGACCGCGCTGTACGCCGACATCGAGATCCACGTTTTTGACCGGTGAATAGATCGCCCCCAGAACCGTGCGAAATACGCCGTCGGCCCCCAATGCCAGCGGATTGGTGTCATAGGCGACGTCCGCAACGAGCTTGAGCTGCTCGGTCGCCTGCCAGGTGACGGCCCCCGAAACGTGCCAGAGCGAACGCCGCTCGCCGACGAGGTTGTTGTAGAGGTAGCCGAGATGGGAGTGGAATGCGACCGGTCCCGGCTCGTAGGAGAATACCAGCAGCGACCCGCCCGTCCAGCTCCCCCGTCCCAGGCCGCGCGCCTCGCTTCCGACCGGAATGATGAACCCCGGCTTCAGGGCAAGGCTCAGGGGCCCGCGCTCCAGGAATCGCCACTTCACGTCCACCGTCACGTCGGAAAATCCGGCGTTGCGCGTCTGCGCAATTCCGTCGTCGAGCGAAAGGCGGAGATAGGACGTCCCGATCTGGAGATCGGCAGTCTCGGCGAGACCGTAAGCGACCACCGCCGCCGGCTGCTCTGCACGCAGGGTTCCAGCGTCGGTCGCCTCGCGCCCGCGCGCGCCGGTGAGCTCGAGCTGGAAGTTGCCCTTTCCCTGGGTGCCGGTGTCCTCGGTGAGCAGTGGATGCGCGGCGTGCGCCGCATGGCCGATCGTCACCGCGAGGAACGCCGGCGCGAGGCGTTGCAGCTTCATGCTACAGGTCGCGATGTTCAGCCGCCGGTGTGGCGCGCGATGAGCGCCTTGACCGCGTCGACACCCAGGTCCATGACCTCGACGCGCTGCGGCAGACGCTCCAGCCCTTCATACCCGGGCGGAATTTCCGGATCACGACCGATCGCCTCACGGATGGCCGCCGCGAATTTCACCGGCTGCGCCGTCTCGAGGCAGATCATCGGCGTCGCGGGATCGCGATACTCGCGCGCGACCTTGATGCCGTCGGCGGTATGCGTGTCGACGAGGACGCCATACCGCTGGTACACATCGCGAATGGTCGCCAGCCGGTCCGCGTGGCGACTCCGCCCGGAAACGAAACCGAATTCAGGCAGCTTCGCGAGGTACGGCGTGCCGACGAGATCGAACCCACCCTTCTCCGCCACCTGGCGCCAGAGCTCCGCGACGATGCCGGCAGCCTGCCCCACGAGGTCATAGACGAAGCGTTCGAAGTTCGAGGCTTTCGAAATATCCATCGAAGGGCTCGATGTCTGAAGAACCTCGGTGCTCGCGCGCACCCGATAGCGTCCGGTGCTGAAAAACTCGTGCAGCACGTCGTTCTCGTTGGTGGCGAGAATGAGCGCGCGAATCGGCAGTCCCATCATGCGCGCGATGTGCCCCGCGAAGATGTTGCCGAAGTTTCCGGAGGGCACCGCGAACGACACTGGCGCCCCGATGTCCGCACCGCTCTCCGCGATCGCCGCGAAGTAGCCCTTGAAATAGTAGACCACCTGCGCAACGACCCGCGCCCAGTTGATGGAGTTCACTGTGCCAATGCGATGCCGCGCCTTGAACTCCGCGTCACCCGAGACGGCCTTCACGATGTCCTGGCAGTCGTCGAATACGCCGCGGATCGCGATGTTGACGATGTTCGGGTCCTGCAGCGAGTACATCTGGGCCGACTGGAAGGCGCTCATCTTTCCGTATGGGGAGAGCATGAACACGCGCACTCCGCGCTTGCCGCGCAACGCATACTCCGCCGCGGATCCGGTGTCGCCCGAGGTGGCGCCGAGGACGTTCAGTTCCGCGCTGGTCCGGGCCAGCACGTGCTCGAACAGGTTGCCGAGCAGCTGCATCGCCACGTCCTTGAACGCGAGCGTGGGCCCGTTGGAAAGCCGGAGCAGGTGCAAGCCGGGTTCGAGCGTCGCGAGCGGCGTGATGGCGTCGGACCGGAAGATCTCCCGGGTGTACGTCCGGTCGACAATCGCGCGCAGATCGCCTGCGGCGATGTCGTCGACGAAACGCCGGACCACCTCGAAGGCGAGGTCGGCATAGCCGAGTACCCGCCAGCGCTCGAGCGTCGCAGTGTCGATCTGCGGATAATGATCGGGCACGACGAGCCCGCCGTCGGGCGCGAGCCCTTCGAGCAGGATCTCGCAGAACGGGCGCGGGGCCATCCCGCCCCGGGTGCTTACGTACCGCATGCGTCTCGAAGTGACGAGCTTCGCACGTGAGAGGCGGAGATTTCGTTTTCCCCTCCTCTCTGAGGAGGGGTGTCGCCGAAGGTGGCGGGGTGGTGTGCAGCGTCGGATCGAACCCCCCCGCACGCTTCGCGCGCACCCCTCCTTGAAAAGGAGGGGAAAAACCGTTCGCCCCGCCTCACTCCGCGCAATTCAGTCCTCACAAGAGATTCTCGAGCCGGATCCGCGTCACCTGCCCCGTCACGACCGGAAGTCCCTCGATCGCCCGGATCGCATCGTTGACCTGCTTCTCGTGCGCTTCGTGGGTGAGCATGATGATATCGACCTGCTCCTCGCCCTCGCCCGGCTCGCGCTGGATCATGGCGTCGATCGAGATCATTCCGTCGGCAAGGATGCGGGTGATATCTGCCAGGACGCCCGGCCGGTCGAGCACACGCATGCGCAGATAGTAGGAGGTGACCACTTCCTCAATCGGCAGCACGCGCTCGTCCGACAGCCGGTCCGGCTGGAACGCGAGATGCGGCACCCGGTGCTCCGGGTCTGCGGTGTGCATGCGCGTAACGTCGACGAGATCCGCCACGACCGCGCTGGCGGTCGGTTCGGAACCCGCACCCGCGCCATAGTAGAGCGTCGGCCCGACAGCGTCGCCCTTCACGAGCACTGCGTTCATGACGCCTTCCACGTTCGCAATCAGCCGCCGTTCGGGGATGAGCGTCGGGTGCACGCGCAACTCGATGCCTCCGGCGGCACGCTTCGTCACGCCCAGCAGCTTGATGCGATAGCCGAGGCTTTCCGCATAACGGATATCCGCCTGCGTAAGCTTGGTGATGCCCTCGGTATAGGCTTTGGAGAATTGCATCGGAATTCCGAACGCGAGGGCCGCCAGGATGGTGAGCTTGTGCGCGGCGTCGATGCCCTCGACGTCGAAAGTCGGGTCCGTCTCGGCATAGCCGTGCGCCTGCGCTTCTTTCAGGGCCGCCTCGAACGACAGGCCCCGGTCGCGCATCTCGGACAGGATGAAGTTCGAGGTGCCGTTGATGATCCCGGCGATCCACTCGATCCGGTTCGCAGTCAGCCCTTCCCGAACCGCCTTGATGATCGGAATTCCGCCGGCCACCGCCGCCTCGAAGCCGACCATCACGCCGTTCGCCTGCGCCGCGGCAAAGATCTCGGTGCCGTGCATGGCAAGCAGCGCCTTGTTGGCCGTGACGACGTGCTTGCCGTTTCCGATCGCCCGCAGCATCAGGTCCTTGGCCACCGTAGACCCGCCGATGAGCTCGACGACGATGTCGATGTCCGGACTCGCGACGACGTCGAACGCGTCCGGCACGACGCGGACCGCTCCTCCGGTCAGGCGCCTCGCCTTGGAGACGTCCTGGTCGGCCACGACCGAAATGCGAATCTCGCGACCCGCGCGGCGGCTGATCTCCTCCCGATTGCGCGCCAGCACGCTCCAGGTGCCGCCGCCCACGGTACCGATTCCGAGCAGGCCTACGTTGATTGGCTTCATTTCGCGCGACCCTCAAGGATTGTTCGTCAGCACTCACGGATACACGAGCGAGCCACGTGCGCCGGGCCGCGCGTGACGCGGTCCGTGCGCGGGGACCCGTCGCGCGTGATCAGCCGGTCGCGGCAACGGCGCTGCGCGCGGCGATCCCGTCCTTGCGCAGCATCTCCTTGATGCCCCGAACCGCCTGCCGGGTGCGCGCCTCGTTCTCGATCATCGCGAAGCGTACGTGCGTATCGCCGTATTCGCCGAATCCGATGCCCGGTGACACCGCGACCTTGGCATCCTCGAGGACCTTCTTGGCGAACTCGAGTGATCCCATCGACTGATACGCCTCCGGGATGCGGGCCCAGATGTACATCGACGCCCTGGGGATGTCGACCATCCAGCCGGCTTCGTGCAAGCCCCTGGCGAGCACGTCGCGGCGCTTCTGGTACTTGAGCCGGATGGCCTCCACGCAGTCCTGCGGGCCTTCCAGCGCAACGATCGACGCGACCTGCACGGGGGTGAACGTGCCGTAGTCGTGGTAACTCTTGATCCGGGCAAGCGCGTTGACGAGCTCGCGGTTGCCGACCATGTACCCGATGCGCCAGCCCGCCATGTTGTAGCTCTTCGACATCGTGAAGAACTCGACCGCCACGTCCCGCGCACCCGGTACCTGCATGATGGAAGGCGCCCGATAGCCGTCGAACACGATGTCCGCGTAGGCCAGATCATGCACGACGAAAATCTCGTGCTGCTGCGCGAGCGCCACGATGCGCTCGAAGAACTCGAGCTCCACGCACTGCGCGGTCGGATTGCTCGGGAAATTGATGATCAGCATCTTCGGCTTCGGGAAGGACTCGCGGATGGCCCGCTCGAGCTCCTCGAAGAAATCGACGTCGGGCGTCATGCGCACGTGC
>JAABRB010000206.1 GCA_011391185.1 Betaproteobacteria bacterium | reverse complement strand
GTAAGGAGAAAGCGGCGAAATATGGACCGCTCTCCCGTCGTTGCAGCCGAATCATCCTAAGTCCGACAGGCTCCTAGGGTGCGTCACGGTCCGCACGGGGCGCAGTGCATCCCGGCATAATCCGGCCCGGTGCCTCCTGATCCTTCCGTTGCCGCCGCGACAGGACTGGCGTGAACTTCGTCTGGACGCGGACGGCAGTCATCCTGGGCAGCGCGCTTGTGGCCGGACTCATCGTCTGGCCGCTCGCCGGCGCGCTGTGGGCGTTCGTCACGTTCGCCCTCGGGCTCGCCGCCGCACTCGTCTTTCACCTGCGCAATCTCCATGCGCTGCTGGTATGGCTGCGCGATCCGCTCAGGAACCCGGTGCCGACGGGAACGGGGGTCTGGGAGCATGTGTTTGCCGGCCTCTACCGCTTGACGCGGTCGTTCGCGCAGCAGCGCAACCGGGTGACCGGGCAACTGGCGCGATTTCGGAGCGCAGCGCAGGCGATGCCGATCGGCGTGGTCGTGCTGGACGACGAGGATCGAATCAGCTGGTGCAACATCACCGCGGAGCGCATGTTCGATCTCGATGCGCGCAAGGATGCCGGCCAGCCGATCCTGAATCTCGTCCGCCACCCGGCGTTCGCGGGCTATCTCAAGGGCGGCATCTACGACGAGCCGCTCACGCTCCGGATCGTGCGTGGCGAGGCGCTCGCGCTGGCGGTGCGCGTCGTTCCGTACGGCCACGACGAGAAGCTGCTCCTCGCGCGCGACACCACGCAGGCCGAGAAGATCGAGACCATGCGGCGCGACTTCGTGGCGAACGTGTCGCACGAGCTGCGGACCCCGCTCACCGTGGTGAGCGGTTTTCTCGAGACGTTCTCCGAAGGCAACCTTCAGCCGGATGACCCGCGCGGACGCCAGGCGCTGGAGATGATGCGCAGCCAGACCGACCGGATGCTGCGGCTGGTCGAGGATCTGCTGACGCTCTCCACGCTGGAAACGAGCTCGATGCCCGCGCGGGAATCGCAGATCGACATCGAGGCGCTGCTGGGCGGGATCGTGGAAGACGCCCGCGCGCTGTCCGCGGGACGGCACCAGGTCCAGCTTCGAGTCGGCGAACCCGCGCGGCTCGTGGCCGACGAGCACGAGGTTCGCAGCGCGTTTGCCAACCTGGTGTCGAACGCAATCCGCTATACGCCGCACGGCGGCAATATCACGCTCTCGTGGGGTCAGCGCGGGGAGGAAGGCGTGTTCAGCGTCGAGGACACGGGGATCGGAATCGAGCGCCGCCATCTCCCCCGATTGACCGAGCGCTTCTACCGGGCCGACACCAGCCGGTCGCGCGATACCGGCGGCACGGGCCTCGGACTCGCGATCGTCAAGCACGTGCTCACCCGCCACCAGGGACGCCTCGAGATCGAAAGCGACCTCGGGCGCGGCAGCCGCTTCTCCGCGCTGTTTCCGGCGCGGCGCGTGAAATTCACGCAGCCGTCGCTAAATCACCCGGAGCTCGAGAAGCTCACGCGATCGTAATCATAGCCGTGCTGGATCAGCCCGGTCAGCTTCACGCGCTGCGGTTGCTCCTCGACTCGCATCTCCAGCTCGCGTCCGCGCTGGTACCAGCCGGACGGCAGGACGAGCGCGCCCGGCGTGGACGACGTGCCGGGAATGAGAAACGCCTGCATGTAAGGTTCGGGCGTGGCCATCGTCGCCGAGCGGACAGCGATCGCGTTGGCAAGCCCCGGCAGCGCCTGCGCGCCGATCATCAGCGATCGATCGATGCCGACCGTGAGCCAGCGGACCTCGCACAGGATGAAGCTGCGCGCGCCCTGCGGCTTGAGGCCGATCAATTGCAGCTGCGCGAGCCGCTCACCGGTTCCCTTGCGACGGAGACGAAATCCTTTGGCGCTCTCGTCGAGCGTCTCCCAGGTCTCCGATACGAAGCCGGTCTGCGTGCCGCCAGTGTCGGTCGCCGGACCGGCCGTTCCGTAGATGTGGATCTGCTCGGCGTCGCGCCGTGAGTAATCCCAGTGGCGTGACGCGTTCCGGAAGACTTTGCCGCTGATCGCGACATGGATCGACTCGAGTCCGCAGGTGAGCTCGGTGCGGCCCGGAACGAGCCGGCGCGTGAACTGGCGCGCTGCCGGCGACTCGACCCATGAGCGCAGCAGCACGCTCAGCAATCGCCCCGTCTCGGGCTGGACGCTGTCCTTGCCCAGTCCGAGTGTTTGCGGATCCTGCCCTTCCTCGAGTTTCTTGACGCGGCTCTTCACGCTCCGGCGCAGGTTGTGCACGTCGAGGAACCGCATGTCGGGATTGGCCGATGCAGTGTCCTGCCAGGTGGGCGCGGTGTTGCTGCCGAGATCGACCGCATAGCCCTGGTCCTTCTCCGGTGCGAGGCTCAGGTCGACCTTGTAGGCCCACATGGTGGCCCAGCGGCGCGTCCATGCGAGTTCCCGCGCACCGAGGCCATACGGGTGCGCGAGATGCAGCAGCAACGCCCGTACGTAAACTTCCGCGCAACTCGACACCGCTTTGGATTTGCGGCCCGCCGCTACGGTGCGCATGACGTACCCACCCGCTTCGGCGGTGTGATAGAGCTGGTGCAGATCCCGCCAGACATCGCTGTCGATCTCGCGGCGGCAGCGGTAATGGACGAGCATGAGCTCGGCCACGCAGTCGAGCGCACGTTGCGCGAGCAGCGCCTCCTTGCCGACCAGATCGGCGGAGCGGTCCTCCACTGCGCTGCGCAGCAGTCGCCGGTAGGCGCGTCCGAGCGAGCCCCAGACATCGTAGACCTGGTCGAACGCCGTCGCCTCGAAATCCTTGAGCGGCAGCGGGCGGCCGGAAAATTTCTTGCTGTGCTCCGCCTGCGCGATCACCACCGGTTCGCGCAGCCGTTCCAGGATCTCGAGCATCGGTCCATCGGATGGCGGCGCGTCCTCGAGCGACTCGAGCAGCATGGTGAGTTCGTGGCACGCCTGGCGCGGATCGGCGAGCGGCGCGCGCGTGAGCCACGCTTCCGCGCCTTTCAGGTCACTCAACGGCGGCTGGTGCGCCGGCGCAAAGTTCGGTGTTTTCACGTTCTTCTCCCCGTCGGGCCGGGTCCGGACTATGACATTGGAGTATAAGCCCGCAGCGGGCGCGTGGCTGGGAACTGCTGCGCACTCCGGCCCGACCCGGGGGTATTGCGCCGGGAAGGATGCCCTCAGCCCGGGGTGAGCCTTGCGGCGATGCGCCGGCCCACTGCGGTGGCCTCGAACGCCCGCGGCACCGAATGATCCCGGGAGGGCGTGGCCCAGACCGGGGCCGGGAAGTGCCGGTCGTCGCGAAACCGGGGAATCACGTGCCAGTGCAGGTGGGCGACCACGTTTCCGAGGGAAGCGAGATTGACCTTGTCCGGCGCAAGCGTGTCGCGCAGCGCGGCCTCGACCTCGAGCACCACGCGCATCAGTCGCTGCCGCTCCGCCGGCGCGAGATCGGTCATTTCCCGCACGTGCCGGTGGAGGATCACCCGGCAGAAGCCGGGGTAATCGGCATCGTCGACCGCGACCACGCGGCAGAAATCGTCCTGCCAGAGGACTGCCCCGCCAGCCTCCCGGCAAAGCTCGCAGTCGCCTGGCGGAATGCTGTCCGTCACCGTCGTGCCCGCTCCGTCACGCTGCAGTCCGCATCGTAGCCTGGGTCGCCGCCCTGGCGCATCGGGACCGCGGCTTTTCCGCACCGCAACAATCGCATTGCCTACTCCTCGACGGGCAACGGGGGCGGCTGTGCCGCGGGCGGCGGAAAGACATCGCGGTAGCTGGCGTAAAAGCTCGCAAAGAGCGCCGGCACGAGCGCGATGAAGAACATCACGACGAAGGTCGGCACCAACGTCCGCGCGGCGGGCGAGCTCTGCAGCAGTGCGCCCACGAACGCGATTGCAATACCGGGGACGATCGTCCCGACACCGAGGATCACCATGCCGTAGACGAGGAACGCGCGCCAGTTGGTGAGCGTCGCGAAGAAACTGTAGAAGAGCGCCTTGATCGCGGTCAACCCGTTCCATGCGGCGAGCACCGGCGCAAACCAGAACGCGGCGAGTACCGGTGCATAGAGGGCCATGCCGAGCAGCGCGGCGCGCGTCAGCGTGCCGTCCTGGAATGCGATTCCGGGCAGGGGCGTGCCGAACATCATCCAGCGCATCAGGTGGCCGCCGTCGGCGAACCGGGTCAGGGCCAGGATCGACAGCGTCGCCGCGAGGTACACGCCACCCAGCACCAGAAGCGTCGGCAGGTTGGCGCGGAATCCGGCGAACAGTTGCCCGAGCTCGAGCGCGCGCCGCGCATCCAGCTCGCGGCACATGTGCATGAAACTGACGCTGAAGACCGGGATCAGCACGATCGCCGCGACCGATCCTGCGAAGGGCACCAGGCCGACGACGCCCATCAGCACCCAGTAGCCGACCAGCATCGTCATCCACATCACCGGGCTGCGGCGGAATAGCTGCCAGCCGCGATGGAGCCATTGCAGTCCGTGCTGGGTTGGCACGACCACCATTTGGGCCGGCGGCTGCGGCTGCGGGGTCGACATCGCGCGCTCTTCCATGGGTTCCCGCCTCACACCCAGGGACACCGGTCCGAGTTCGCGATCCGAAGCGCGAGGATGCGCCGGAAATGCTCCGGATCGTGCGCGTGGACGAGCTCGCCCGGTCGCGGCAGGTGGAAGTCGTACAGCCGCGACAGCCAGAATCGCAATGCCGCGGCGCGCAGCATGACCGGCCATGCGCCACGCTCCAGTGCCGTGAACGGCCGCGCCGCATGGTAGGCCGCGAGCAGCGCGATCGCGCGCGCGTCGTCGATGGCGCCGTCGGCAAAGATGCACCAGTCGTTCACGCACACGGCCACGTCGAACAGCCAGGCGTCGACGCCCGCGAAGTAGAAATCGATGACGCCGCCGATCGCTGTGCCGTCGAACAGCGCGTTGTCGCGGAAAAGATCCGCGTGGATCGGGCCGCGAGCGAGATCCTGCAGCCGGTAAAGCGACTGGAAGCGCAATTCCTCGTCCAGCAGCCGGCCACGCTCCTCGCCGAGGAACGGGCGAACCTGCGGCGCGGTCGCGCGCCACCAGCGAGGCCCGCGCGGATTCTCGAGCTGTCCGGGCGCGCTCGCTCCCGCGAGATGCATCGTCGCAAGCAACGTCCCGACCTGCGCGCAGTGCGCCGGCTGCGGATCCATCACGGCGGTGCCGGGCAAACGGGTCACGAGCGCGGCCGGCTTGTCCTGCAAGGTTCCGAGCATGGCGCCCTGCACGTCGGCAATCGGTGACGGGCAGGGAATGCCGTACCCCGCAAGGTGCGACATCAGTCCGAGGTAGTAGGCGAGCGCGTCGCGCGGCAGTCGCTCGAAGATCGTGAGGACGAAGCGCCCGCCGGTCGTCGTGACGAAGTAGTTGGTGTTTTCGATGCCGGCCGCGATGCCCTTTGACTCGACGAGCGCACCGACCGCGTAATTGCGCAGCCACTCGGTGAGCTCTGCCGCAGTGACCTTGGTGTAGACCGACATCCTGCTCGCTCGGGCGCCGCGTGGGCTACCCGGCCTACGTGTCCGGGTCTGCCGTCAAAACTGCAGGAGCTGCCACTGAGGGACGCTGATGTTGTCGGTGCTCGGCCCGGACGGGATGAGACCCGACTGGGCAAGGTCCTCGATCAGGTAGTACTCGTGGCCATTCGGCTGGACGACGCGGACATACCGGCGCCCGTCGATGTTGTATTCCTCGGTCCGGTCCTGCGGGCCGGGCTGAATCGTCACGGCCGGCGCCGTGGGCGAGGTGTCGAGCCCGATTTCCGGCGGTGGCTCCGGTACCGGTTCAAGATTCGGTGGCGGGGCCTGAGCGGCCACCGGCAAGGCAACCAGGAAAGTGAGGAAGAGAAGGGCGCGCCGCATGACGAGAATATCCAACCGGGCTGGGAGTGTAGCAGATCGGCGCATGACCAATTGCAAGCGGTTTCGGGGGTCGAGGAAGTTTTCCCGCCGGGCCGCGATGCAAGCGCTGCCGGGCATCGCTCGGGCGGAGCGCGCCACGGTCCCGCGTTCGGTTGCCGCAGTGTTCTCTGACATAATGGCCGAATGCTGCCATGCCTCGCGGGCGGTGCGGGCGCGTGCACCGAAGCCTGCGGCGGCCAGGTTCGGCAGCTTCCCGCTGGTTTGATTCGGTTGCTCCATAAACTGTGAGTAAGACCCTCCTCCTGGTCGACGGCTCGTCGTACCTCTATCGCGCGTTCCACGCGCTGCCCGATCTGCGCAATCCGCAGGGCGAGCCGACCGGTGCCATCCATGGCGTGCTGAACATGCTAAAGCGGCTCACCACCGACTACAAGGCGGATTTCCTCGCCTGCGTGTTCGACGCGAAGGGCAGGACGTTCCGCGATGAACTCTATTCACAGTACAAGGCCAACCGCCCGCCGATGCCCGACGACCTCGGTGCGCAGATCGG
>JAABRB010000021.1 GCA_011391185.1 Betaproteobacteria bacterium | reverse complement strand
CCTCTGCGGTGGCGTGAAGTTTCAGATCGCTCGCGCCATCGGTCCGTTCGAGCTCTGCCATTGCACGCGCTGCCGAAAGGCGAGCGGTTCCGCGTTCGTAGCCGGACTCGGAGTACTCGGGGAAGATTTTCAGCTCACGCAGGGGCGCGAGCTGGTTCGGACCTTTGACGCGCCGATTCATGAAGCGCCGCCGGCTTATCGCACGTCTTTTTGCAGTCGCTGCGGATCTCCCGTACCGGACCCCGCCTCGACGTCACGCTGGCTCGAAGTACCCGCGGGACTCCTTGATGACGACCCGCGGCTGCATCCCGACAGGCATATCTTCGTGGAAGTGAAATCCCCCTGGTTCACGATCACCGACGACCTGCCGCAGCTCGACAAGACAGCAATACGCACTTTTCGCCAGTCGCATCCGCGGCCATGAATGGCGACCCTGTGGCGTCGTCCAGCTACGTGGTCGAGCCGACCGCCGATACCGAGCCAGTGTCAGTTGAAAGCCGTGTACCGTCGCTCGACGCACATACGCCCGACCGTCAATTGCAGCGGACCCGTGCCAGATCGTAAACTCGGCTCCCACCGTACGTCGAATCGAAAGGCGCATCGATCATGCCCAAAGGGACCATCCGACTTCACCGCGTCCTCCGTACGAGTCCCGAGCGTGTGTATCGGGCTTTTCTGGATGCCGCCGCAATTGCCAAGTGGCTTCCACCATACGGTTTCACCTGCAATGTTCACCATATGGATGCCAAAGTGGGCGGCACCTACAAGATGTCGTTCACGAACTTCACGACAGGACACGGTCACGCATTTGGCGGCGAGTATCGCGAACTCGTGCCATTCGAGACGATTCGCTATACGGACAGGTTCGACGATCCGGGCTTACCCGGAGAAATGCAGACGACGGTGACCTTGAAGCAAGTGTCGTGCGGAACCGAGCTCAGCGTCGTGCAGGAAGGGTTGCCAGAAGCCATCCCGCTCGAGATGTGCTATCTCGGCTGGCAAGAGTCGCTCGCACAACTTGCGAAACTCGTCGAACCCGAGATTCCGGGATAACCACCCTTGCCATCGTGACGGGCTGTGATTTCGCTACCGATGCCGCGACGCGCCTGGCCTGCGACATCGGTCGCCGCCCGCGTCCGTCAGCCTTGATGAATCAACGCGTGTGCCAGGGAAAATCGTGATGAGCGCGTCGATGCTTGGCGCGCTCATGCTGCTTTCGGTCACGGCTGCCCTGGCGCAATCGAGCGCGGCAGCCACCACCCGGTGCGGCGAGCTCGTGACGATCGAGACGCACGACGGCACGACAACGCGCTACACGCTCGCGTATCCGCACCCGGCGCCCCCGCAAGGCGCCCGGATTGCGCTGCTTCTGCTCGTGGGTGGCGAAGGCCATCTCGACCTCGACGGTGAAGGCTGCCCACGTGCCCTCGCCGGCAACTCGCTTGTACGCTCGCTTCCAATTCTCCATCGCGCGGGCTTCACGACCGCACTGGTCGATGCCCCGTCCGATCATTCGGGCGAGGATGGGCTGGCGGGATTCCGAATCACGGCCCGACACGCCGCAGATCTGGGCAAGGTGATCGCCGACGTCAGGGTGCGCACCGGGGCGTCGGTCTGGCTGGTGGGTACCAGCCGGGGCGCGATCTCCGCAGTCAACGCGGCTGCAGGCCTTTCCGGGACAGCCGCGCCTGACGGCCTCGTACTCACCTCCCCGCTGATGTCGGGTTTCGCCGGTGGCCGGAAGCCATGGGTGGCTCAAACAGTGTTTGATCCTCCTTTGGAGGCGATCCGGATCCCGGTCCTCGTTGTCGGTCACGCCGCAGACCAATGCAACCGCTCGCCGGCGAACCTGATGGGCGACATAACGGCGCGGACCAACGGCGTACGCGAACAGGTCGTCACTGTCACCGGTGGTCCCGGCTGGTCCGGTCCGGAGGGCACTCGCGCGTGTGTCGGCCGCTCGCCGCACGGCTTCGTCGAGCAGGAGGCTGAGGTCGCTGCCGGTATCGCGCGATTCATCGGCGGGGGTACGTACTGAGCGATGTGCGAAGTCTGGCGGCGGATCCGCAGTTCCGGGGCCAGCGAACCGTTCACGCGCGGACGCGCGCGGTGGAACACCGTTCCAGAGGATTGAAGTGCTCCCACGATTGGCATCATAAGGAGGCCGGATGAAAAGTCTCGAATCCCTGCAGAGGCTGTGCACACCGCTCTTCCCGGGCCTCATGGGTATTCAGTTGAAGGAAACATCTGCCGATCTGGTTGTGGCAACCATGACCGTTCGTCCCGACCTTTGCACGACCGGCGATGCCCTTCACGGCGGAGCCATCATGGCGTTTGCAGACACCCTGGGGGCGATCGGCACATCCCAGAATCTTTCAGAGGGTACGCGTACCACGACGATAGACTCGACAACGAAGTTCATTCGAGGTGCAACGGTGGGCGCGACCGTGACAGGTGAGTGCAAGGCGTTTCATCGCGGTAGAACGACCATGGTGTGGCAAACGCTCGTCACGACCGAAGACGGAAAGCTGTGCGCGGTCGTCACCCAGACGCAGCTCGTTCTTCCCGCAAAGGAATGACTTCGAACCCGCCGCGACAGGCGCCACAACGAGGCATTGACGCATGAAGCCACGCATCACAACAAGATCCGGACCGATCATTGCCGCACTGATCGGAGTGTGTCTCGCGCTATCGCCATCGATCGGGGCTGCACAAGCGGCAAAGGCTGCCACGGACGCCAGGATCGTCGCCGATGCCACGGGCGGAAGATTCAAGGCGACAAAGGGAAAGTATCTGGAGGCGGCCTGCAATCAGTCACTGGACTACGAAGCCGAAGTGGTCGATCTGAACGGCGACGGGCAGCCCGAAGTGTTCCTGAGCGTGCATGGGTCCTGCCTGGGAGGCATGGCAGGCGTTCAGATGAATCTGTACATCAAGGGTCGCAACGGGCAATGGCGCCCGCAGTTCGGATTTCCCGGCATGTACATCATTTCCAAGACGAAGAACAAGGGCTACCCCGACATCGAGATCGGCGGGCCGGGAAACTGCTTCCCCGTCTGGCGTTGGAACGGGCAGCAGTATGCGCTTCACAAGAAGTGCCGCTAGCAAACAATGCGCCTGACCACGGTTGGTTGAACGTGGAGGACACCGCGGAAGCGGGGATCACTTCGGCCGTATCATCGGACCTACCCCCCGGGTTTCCCGAAGAGGAGCGGCATCCATGGACAAGCAACGCCTGAAGGCATTCTCGGAAAAAGTGTTTGACGACATGGCGGGCGCCATGACCGCCGGTCTCGGATACGTCGGCGTGAAAACCGGTCTCTTTCAAGCCATGGCAGGCAAGGGGCCCATGACGCTCCCACAGGTCATCGCGGCATCCGGCCTCCAGTCTCGCTACGTCGAGGAGTGGTTGAAAGGAATGGTGTGCGCCGGGTACCTCGATCACGATCCCGGGACCGACGCGTACCGGTTTCCGGAGGAGCACGCCTTCCTGCTGGCCTCCGAAGGGACCGATCACTTCATGGGCGGGCTGTTTTGCATTGCGCCCGTCCTACTGCGCGTTGCGCCACGCGTGGCGGAAGCCTTCAGGACCGGCGGCGGCGTGCCGTTCGAAGACTACGGCCCGGAGTGCGTCGAAGCGTTTGACATGGTCAATCGCGGGCAATACGAGCAGCGCTTCGCCGGACACTGGCTCAGTGCGCTCCCCGAGGTCGTCGATCGTCTGAACGCGGGCGGCAGTGTCCTCGACGTCGGTTGCGGAGGGGGCCGCGTCGTGCTGACGCTTGCAAAAGCGTTCCCGCAAGCGACGGTCGTCGGCGTGGATCCGGACCGTGAGTCGATCAGGCAAGCAAAGGCTGCTGCCGACGCAGAGGGATTGACCGCGCGGGTACGTTTCCTGGCGAATACCGTCGGGGACCTCGGGCCCGAAGAGAAATTCGACCTGGTGACCGCGTGCGACTGCGTTCACGATTTCGCCGCGCCGGTGGAGACGCTCAAGGGCATTCGCGCGCGGTTGAAGCCGGACGGCACCCTGCTTGCAATCGAGCCGAAGGTTGCCGACCGTCTCGAGCACAACCACAGTTCGATGGTGACCATGTACTACGGCTTCAGCGTGTTTCACTGCATGACGCAGTCGCTCGCCCGGGGTGGGGTCGGCCTCGGCACCTGCATGGGTCCGGCGCGCGCCGAGGCGCTGATGCGCGAGGCCGGATTCTCCCGATTCGAGATGCTCGGAATCAAGAGCCAATCGTTCGCCTTCTATGCGGCCCGTCAGTAAGGCCGGTATTTTCCTGGACTGATGAAGCAGCGCGCCGCGGTCACGTTCGTCATCGCCGCGGCGCTTGGCGCGACGATATGGCTCGTGTCGCCCTGGGTGACGGGTCACAATGAGCCCTGGGACGCGGACGGCATCTACTACCACGTTGCGTTGGCAGTCGCCGGCTTTATCGCCGGAGCAATCTCACCGACGCCGCTGTGGGCGCACTATCTCGGCAGCATCTTCGGACAACTGGGATACGAACTGCTCTTTCTTCCGGTCGGGCCACTCATCCTCATCGGGGTCGGCTTTCTGCTTGTATTCTGTCTGCTGTTCGTCGCCGCAGCCTTTGTCGCCGCCCAGGCCAGGGCGTTTCTAGGTCTTCGGAAAACTCATGTCTAGCGGCGCTGCCCGAGCTGTTGTCCTCGCTCTGACGCTGCTCTCGGGCATGACGTCTGCCCAGGCCGCGGACAGTGTCAGCATCCGCACTTTCCCCGGTTACCCGCTTCCAGGCCAGAGTATCGGGAAAGCGGATGTCCGAATCGAGCGCCTCTACACTTCGCCGGATGCGCGCGACCAGGAGATCGATCGCTTTTTCTCCCGGGTCGAGGCCACGCTGACGGAGCTCGGGATCGCTCGCGACTGGCAGATGGTCATTCCCGACGCACCCTCGATCGAAATCACGGTTGAGCTGAGCGGCCGGCGAACGCGCCTCGCCTCGGCTCACGTGTCCCTTGAACGGAACGAAAAGGTCGTGGTGACCGAGCGCGGGGCGGAGGCGCTGAACGGGCGAACTCGCGATGCAGTGCTGTCGCAACGGAGCGAAGCGACCCGACAGCACCGGCTGGCGTTCGAGAGGCTCCTCGAGCTGTCGCTCGAACGCGCGCGGGCGCTCCTGGCCCGGTGACCGGGCTGGCCATCAATCGCTGCACCGGCATTACGCACGCACCGGCGCGGTCTGCACCCGCGTCCCGCTCGGCGGCAAGGCGCGGCTGAGCACCGCTGCGGCCGCGAGCGCGGCAGCGCCGGCCGCGATCGGGAACGTATAGCTCTGGTACAGATCGTAGGCGGCACCGGCCGCCAGCGGGCCGATCAGGTATCCGACGCCCGCCGCCGTGTACAGAACGCCGATGACGCCGGAGATTGCCTTCGGTCCGAAGTAATCGGTTGCGAGCGGCGGGCACGTGCCGACGAACCCGCCATAGCTCACGCCATAGAGCAGCGCGAAGGCACCAAGCGCAATGGCGTTTTCGAATGTGAGCCACCCGACGAACAGAACGGCCATCGCGGCATACACGCCGGTGAGCATCTCGCGCCGGCCGATGCGATCGCTGAAGCCGCCGAGCCCGAACCGGCCGATCACGCTGCCGGCGCCGACGAGCCCGATCAGGAAGGCGCCGAAAGCTTCGGAGTGGCCATGGTCGCGGGCGTAGGGGACGAGATGCGCGAACGGCATGGCCTGGCCGATCGTGCACAGAACCATCGATGCGAAGAACAACCGGAACGCACGCGTGCGCAATGCCTCGCGCAGCGTGAGCCCCGCTTTGGGCGGCGGCTTGCCGGGCTCGCCCGTGGCGCCGTCCGGATGCAGGCCGCGCCGCGCGGGGTCGTTATCGAGGAGCGCCGCCGCAGCGATCCCCACGACGAGGACGAATCCCCCGAGGGCGGCAAACGCGCCCCGCCATCCGAGCGCGTCGATCAGTGTGACCGAAGCGTAGGGGGTGATCAGCGTCCCCATGCCGACTCCGGCCGACGCGAGACCCGCCGCGAGCCCGAGGCGCTTGCGAAACCACGGCTGCACGGCACCGATTGCCGGAACGTAAACGAAGCCCACGCCCAGCCCGACACCCAGGCTGTAGGTCGCGTAGATCTGAATGAGGGTCGTTGCCTGCGACGCGGCGAAGAGGCCGCAGGCGAGGAGCAGCATGCCCGTGATCGCCATCGGTCGCGGTCCGAGCCGGTCGGCGAGCGTGCCCGTGACCGCGCCGAGCGCAAACCAGAGAAATCCGGAAATCGCGAACACGAGCGAGACGTCCGCGCGCAGCGCGTCGAACTCACGCTCGAATGTCGCGAAGAATGACGCGAACGAGTAGGCGACGCCGAAAATGACCGTGAGCGCCGTGAATGCTGCGCCGACGACTACCCAGCCGCGAAACACGGGGTCTGCCTAGCCGCTCACGCGCGCTATCGCCACCACGGATCGGAGCCGAAGAGCGGACGCTGGGGCCGCGCGCCCGACGACAGCGGTTTCTCGCTCGCGCAATTCCTTCCGACCACCGCGATCCGGGACTCCACCAGCGCGTTCTGGCCATCGAGCCACAGCGTGGTCGCTCCGTCGCTGAACTTCGCCTGCGTCGGGCCGGGCACCCGGGGCAGCTGGTAGCGCTTGCCTTCGAGAAGGACGGTCGCGACCTCGCCTGACGGCGCGAATTGCACGTCGAACGTTCGCCCACCTTCGCAACGATAGGTGACGCGGTCCGGCAGCTTCACGTCCTGCGGCATGTCGCTCGCGCACGCGCCCACGACCAGCGCCGCTGCGATTGCGGCAACCCACCATGCAATTTGACGATCGGGCATCCCTGCTCTCCTCCGCTTGCCCTGCCTTCGAGCGCCGCGCGCGGTCATGCGGCGAGCGCGCGATCGACGAAGTCGAGCCGGTCCTGGCCCCAGTAGATCTGGCCGTCGATCACGTAGCTCGGCGCACCGAACACGCCGCGGTCGATGGCTTCCTGAGTGTAAGCGTCGTACTTGACCTTGGCTGTCGCCGCAACGTCCACGCTCATGAGCTGATTCGGATCGCGCCCCATCCCGCTTGCGATTGCACGCAGCGTCTCGGCGTCCGCCACGTTTCGATCCTCGACCCAGCACGCGCGGAACAGGGCGAGCGCCATGTCCATTGCGGCGGGCGTGCCATGCGCGAGGTCGGTGGCGATGATCAGCAGCGACGCAGCCGCGGAGGGCGTCGGAAAGAATTTCGGCTCGAGCGTGATCGGCACGCCCAGCGCATCGCGCCAGCGCGCGAGCTCGACCAGGCGATAGGCCTGGCGCTGCGGCGCGCGCTGTTTCAGGGGCAACCCGCCGGATACCGGAAAGATCCTGCCGGTGTCCACCGGCTTCACACTGGCGGTCGCGCCGTGCTTGGCGAGAAGCTGCGCGAAGCGCTGGTGCCCGAGATGGCTCCAGGGCGACACGGTGGTGAAATAGTAATCTACGGTCGCGCCCAACCATGCCTCCGATCGGAATTCGCGGCGGGAATTATGCGGCCACGATGATACCCTACGCGCTCCGGCGCAGCACCGTGTCGACTGACGGGAGGTCGCGAGTGATGACAGGCGAAGTGACGACGCGTGATCGGACAGATTCGACCGACGCGCTTCGCGTGCTGATCGCGGCCCATCTCGCCGACGCTCACAGCGCATGGAGTCTCGGCACCTTCGGCGCCGTTGCCGAATTTCAGCGCGATCCGGACGAGCCGGTGGCGCACGCGGGATTGCGCGCCGTCACCGCACGCGGGGGTATAGCGGTCGAGCTCGCGCCCGACGTGGTTCCGATAGCCTGCGAACGATCGACCGGGCATGGAGCGGCTCACGGCGTCGCGTTCTGCCTGCCGCGCGAGCGCGCACGGGGAATGGGGCGGCAGGTGCTGACCGAGCTCGGCCCGGACGGCGATGCGCTGCGCGACACGGACCGCGACGCGACGCTCTTCGATCTGGGGCTCGGCGCGACGCAGTGCGACTGCCTCGTGCGCGTGCACGAACCGGGCGACGTGCGACGGCTGCGCGCCGGATGCGGCACGGCGCTTCTCGCGGGCGGCGGCGCCATGTTCGGCGAGTTGGCCGCAATGAGTCCGCACCGTGTCTTCGTCTCGCCGCTCGGCCGCATCGAGGTTTTTCAGCCCGTTCCGGTATCCGATGGCGTGTCGCCGGAAGGCCCGCACACTCACGTGCTGCCGCGCCTGCTGAAAGCGCGGCGCACGCATCCGGCGAACCAGCCCGTCCCGGACGGGCTGGTGCCTTGTCTCGAGCTGCATACGCCGGGCTCGATTCGCGAGGCGGTCGATGCATGGCGCGCCGCGTTCCGGGTGCAGTCGTTCGGTCGGTGACTGCCCCGCGCCCGCTCTCGCTCGCAATCGGCGGTTTCTTTGCGCTGGCCGCCGCCATGGGCATCGGCCGGTTCGTCTACACCCCGATCCTTCCGGTCATGACGGAGACGCTCGACATGACGCAGGCGGCCGCCGGCTTCATCGCATCGGCCAATTTTCTCGGCTATCTGGCGGGCGCGTTCGCGGCGGCGACGAATCTGCTGCGCGGCTCGCGCCGCGCGTGGTTCATCGGCGGACTGGCGGCGAGCGCCCTCACGACCGGCGCAATGGCCTTCGTCGACTCGGAACGGGCGTTTCTCGTGCTGCGCTTCGCAGGCGGCGTGGCGAGCGCGTTCGTGCTCGTGTTCGCATCGGCGCTGATCATTGACCGCTTGCACGCCGCCGGCCGATCCGGCCTGACCGCTCTCTACTTCGCCGGCGTCGGCATCGGCATCTCGGGTGCGGCGCTGCTCGTTTCGAGCCTCACGGCACTGGGCTTCGGCTGGCGGGCGCACTGGCTCGCGAGCGGCGGCGTCGCCATGGTCGCGCTCGTGGTCGCGGCCTTCCTGGTTCCCGATCGCGAGGAGCCGCGCGCCGCTCCTGCGCCGGAAGCCGCGCATGCCAAGCGTGGGTTCGCCGCGCTCGTCATCGCCTACGGACTGTTCGGCTTCGGCTACGTGATCACGGCAACGTTCCTCGTGGCGATCGTGCGCGGCGCGGAGACCATCCGGCCGCTGGAGCCGCTGATCTGGGTCGTGGTGGGAATCGCGGCGGCGCCGTCGGTCGCGCTCTGGACCTGGGTGGCGAGGCGGATCGACATCGCCCGCGCCTTCGCGCTCGCGTGCGTCCTGGAAGCGGTGGGGGTCGCGGCGAGCGTCCTCTGGATCGCGACGCCAGGAGTGGTCCTCGCGGCGGTACTGCTCGGGGGCACGTTCGTGGGGATCACTGCGCTCGGACTCGTCGGCGCGCGCCAGCTTTCGCGGGGCGATCCGCGCCACACGCTCGCGATGATGACCGCGGCGTTCGGAGTGGGGCAGACCGTGGGCCCTGCGTTCGCCGGAATGCTGTCCGATGCGACCGGAAGCTTTCTCGCTCCGTCGCTCGTCGCCGCAGGCGCGCTGCTCGTCAGCGCGCTGCTCGTCGGTACCGGACGCACGCGCGCGTCCCTGACGTGGCACCATTCCGCCCAGCTGTGACGCAGGCGTCCACCCGGATCAAACGATGCGGCGGTTCATTCGACACCCGACGGAAATACCGATCCAGATCCGCCGCGACCGGCGGCGGGTGGCCGCTGCGCCGGAGATGCTCAACGTCAGCCTCGGCGGGCTCGCGTTTCTGTCGCAGGCGGACTTGGAGCCCGGAAGCATCGTCCTGCTGCGGATTCCTTTCGTGCGCCCGCAGTTCTCGAGCCGGGCGCGCGTCGTCTGGTGCAGCGCCGCCAACGGGGCGTACGAAGTCGGCGTGGAATTCCTGGACGTGGAAGACGCCTATCGCGGGCGCCTGGTGGAGCAGATCTGCCACATCGAGCAGTATCGGCGGGACGTGCTCAAGGGCGAGGGGCGGCCGCTGACGTCCGAGGAGGCGGCGGCGGAATGGATCGCCAGATACGCCTCCGGATTTCCGGACACCGGGCCCGACAACGGACAGTAGCGGCGCACGGCGCTCGAGGAGCAATCGAGAATGTCACATCCGGTACTGACGGCCGGGCGGGCCGCGGTGGTCACGGGCGCGGCGAGCGGCATCGGCCTCGAAGCATGCAAGCGGTTCGCGTCGCTCGGCATGCGGGTATGCATGGCCGATCTTGCCGGAGACGCGCTGACGGCCGGACACGAAGCGGTTTCCGGCCTGGCCCGAGCCGGGCGACACGACGTGCTCGCCATTGCAACGGACGTCGGAAACCGCGCGGAAATCCAGTCGCTGAAAGACGTCGTGTACGCCACGTTCGGCGAAGTCGGTCTGCTCATGAACAACGCCGCCACGCGCCGCGGCGGGGGCCCGCTCGCCGACCTGGAAAATTGGCGGCACGCTCTGAACGTGAACCTGTTCGGCGTCATCGGCGGCGTCCAGGCGTTCGTGCCGGCCATGATCGCGCAGGGCACCGCGTGCATGGTGGTCAATACCGGATCGAAGCAGGGCATCACCAATCCGCCCGGAAACACCGCGTACAACGTTTCGAAAGCCGCGCTGAAAGCCTACACCGAGGGCTTGCAGCACGAGCTGCGCAACCGGCCGGGCTGCCAGGTCACGGCGCACCTCCTGGTGCCGGGATGGACGACGACCGGCGGCAAGCCCCACCAGCCGGGCGCATGGCTGCCTGGCCAGGTGATCGATGTCCTCGTACCCGCGCTGGAACGCGGTGACTTCTACATCCTCTGCCCCGACGACGACGTGACGCCCGAAATGGACCGGAAGCGCGTTCTGTGGGCGGCCGGCGACGTTGCCGACAATCGGCCCGCGCTTTCGCGCTGGCACTCCGATTTTGCGGATGCGTTCCGGAAATTCAATCCCTGATCGCGCGCGTCGTTCAATGCCCTGCGTACTCTTCGTCGCGCTCCTGATCGGGTCGGCAGGGTTCATCGTCGCGACCGTCGGTGCGTTTCCCGATCACGTCGCCACGCACTTCGGGTGGGGTGGGCGCGCCGATGCCTGGATGACGCGCGAAGGCTATCTCGCGTGGATCCTCGCTTTCGGGATCGCATTCCCGGTGGTGGTCACGGCGCTGGTCGGACTGCTCCCGCGCGCCTGGCCCGGGGCCGCGTTCGTCAATCTTCCGAATCGGGACCATTGGTTTGCGCCGGAACGCCGCGCCGAATCGTTCGCGTACCTCGGGCGGCACGCGTGCTGGCTGGGTTGCCTGATGGTTCTGCTGGCCGCGGGCGTGCACACGCTGATTCTGCGCGCCCACGAAGCCGCGCCGCCGACGCTTCCGGCAGTTCCGTTCCTCGCGCTGCTCTTCGGGTTTCTGCTTGCCCTCGGCGTGTGGATCGCCATCCTGTACCGGAGATTCCACCGGCCCGCCTGACGAGCCCGGCGCGCCAAGGCGCATCAGGCCGCGGTCACTTCCACCAGGCAGTCGTAGAACGTCGCGGCGCCGCCGAGGTCGGCGATCGCCTGCGAGGTGACCTCGTTCGCGTTGCGTCCGTCCGGCGAGAGCTTTTTCCACCAGACCGACGGTGCGATGACGACCCCCTGACGCGTTCGCCCATTGCAGCGTGCGACTGCGGTGAATTCCCCGCGATCGTTCACGATGCGCACCAGCATCCCGTCGGCGATGCCGCGCGCTGCGGCGTCGTCCGGATGGATCTCGAGCGTCGGCTCCCCCGCCTCCCTGCGCGCGAACTCGAAGTTCGCGAACGAACTGTTGAGGAAGTGCCGGTTCGGCGGCGAGATGAACGCGAGCGGATAGCGATTCGCAAGCCGGGGATTGCTGGTCGGCCCCTCGTACGGCGGCACGTAGGTCGGAAGCGGATCGAGTCCTTGCTGCGCGGCGTACTCGCTGTAGAACTCGCATTTTCCGGAGGGCGTCGGGAAGTTTCCGTTGGCGAACGGCGCATCCGGAACGTTCAGGCGCATCCAGCCCGCCGCCTTCAACCCGTCCCAGCCGATGCCTGCGAGCGTCGGGCTCTTCGATTCGAGCGCCTGCCGGCAAAGATCCTCGTCCGAGTCGTCGAAGCAGGGATCGGTGAATCCCATCCGCTTCGCGAGCAGGCGAAAGACCTCGACGTTCGGCTTCGCCTCGCCGACCGGCGCGATGGCCGGCTGGCTCGCCTGCACGTAAATGTGCCCGTACGAGTTGTGTATGTCGAGGTGCTCGAGCTGCGAGGTGGCCGGCAGGACGATGTCGGCATAGTCCGCCGTATCGGTGAGAAAGAGATCATGCACGACGCAGAACAGGTCGTCGCGCGAGAAGCCCGCGATCACCTTGCGCGAATCCGGACACACTGCGACCGGGTTGTTGTTGTAGACGTAGATCGCCTTTACCGGCGGCGAGGCCGACGTGAGCGCATCGCCGAGCGCGGAATGGTTGATCGTGCGCGGCGTGCCGTGGATGAGGTCGGGGCGCTCCAGCGCCTGGTGATTGAGTCCATAGAAGCCGGCCGTGCTCAGCACGACGCCCCCGGCCGGATGCCGCCAGGCGCCGACGAGCGCGGGGAGGCACGCCACCGTGCGGGCAGCCATGCCGCCGCCATGGCAGCGCTGCATGCCGTAGTTGAGCCGGATCAACGCCGGCTTCGCGGCAGCGTACTCGCGCGCGAGCGCGACGATCTCCGCGGCCGTGATGCCGCAGATCGCGGCCGCGCGCTCCGGGGTCCAGTCCTGCACGCACTCGGCAAGCCGCTCGAAGCCGACGGTGTGCCGCGCGACGTAATCGCGGTCCTGCAGATTCTCGCCGACGATGACGTGCATCAGCGCAAGCGCGAGCGCGCCGTCGGTGCCCGGCAGGAGGGCGATGTGCTGGTGGCATTTCTCCGCGGTTTCGTTCCGCCGCGGATCGATGATCACGAGCTTCGCGCCGCGGCGCTTTGCCTCCTGGCAGCGCGACCAGAAGTGCAGGTTGGAGACGATCGGGTTCGCACCCCAGATGACGATGAGCTTCGCGTCGGGCGCGTGCTCGACGTTCGTGCCGACCGATCCGCCGAGCGTGATCCTGAGCCCCGCCTTGCCGGCCGACGAGCAGAGCGTCCGGTCGAGCAGGCTCGCGCCGAGGCGGTTGAAGAACCGCCGGTCCATGGCGGCGTAATTGATGAGTCCCATGTTGCCGGCATAGCTCGACGGCAGGATCTGCTGCGGGTCCTCGGCGGCGATCGTCTTGAATCGCGCGGCGATCGTGTCGAGCGCCTCGTCCCAGGAGATCTGCTCGAAGCGCCCTTCGCCCTTGCGGCCGACGCGCTTCATGGGATGGAGCACGCGCTCGGGCGAGTACGTGCGATCGAGGTAATTCGCGACCTTCGTGCACAGCGTGCCGGCGGTGAACGGCATGGCGCCGCCCCTGATCTTGACCGCAACGCCGTTCTCGACCGTCACGTCCAGCGCGCACGTGTCGGGGCAATCGTGCGGGCAGGCGACGTGAATGACGTTGTGGCTGGTCGAGTCGCGAGAGTTCATGGGCGGAATTCTAACCGGCAAAGGCGGAAGGTTACGAACAGGGAGAAACCGCCTGGTTTCCCCCCGTTACCCCCCTTCCCGGTATGCGGCGACGTGGTCTTTGCGCATGGCGTGGCGGTAGAGGGGGCCGAGTATCGCCGGCAGGATGTACATCGGGATCTGGCCGAGCGCGAAGAACATCACGGTGTCGAAATCCGCCCTGTCGGCAAGCGCCACCAGGACGATGCCCATGTTGCAGTTGCCGGTGAGGAGGCCGATCGTGAGCGCGCGCCGCGCGCCGAGGCGCCAGAACGCAAGCGTGCCCATCAGCTGCAACGCGATATTTGCGATGAACGCGGCGACGAGCGTCTCGACGACTGCGCCGGGGCGCTCGATGACGGCCGCCGTGATGCCGTCCATGATCGCGATCGAGAAGATCACCAGGCTGATGACCGCCACCGCGTCGAGCGGCCGTGCGCGGCGGGCGATTCGCTCGAGGCTGACATACCGGCGCACGATGAGCGCCACGGCGAACGGAATGCCGACCAGCCACGACAGGCGCGCGACGAACGTGCCGATTCCGATGTCGAGATCCAACCCGAGCAGCGCGAGCGACATTGCCGGCAGCGTGAAAGGCAGCAGTGCCGTGGCGACGACGGCCACGACGACGGCAAGCGCCGTATCCAGCCCCATGATCAGGCAGATCGTGGCAGCCATCATGACGGGCGACGACGCCGTCGCGAGCACCAGGGCTTGCGACAGCGCGGGCGGCAGCGGAATGCCGCGCAGGACGAGCCATACGACCACTGCGCTCAGGCCGAGGATCCAGACCGTTGCCACCGCCACCAGCACCGGGCGGCGCGCGTAGTCGCGCAGGTGGCGCCAATCGAGGCGCAGCAGCGCGATGGTGAACGGGACCAGAAGCGCGGGCACCAGGAGCGGGCGCGCCGCCGTCGCGAGTTGCGGAATCGCGAGCCCGATGAACACGCCGCCGGCGAGAAACAGCGCGGCGTGCCGACCGATGAATTCGAGTGCGCGGTTCAGATGGCCTCGCTCTGCTGTGTCCCCTCCTTTTCAAGGAGGGGTGCCCGCGAAGCGGGCGGGGTGGTTGCTGTGTCCCCTCCTTTTCAAGGAGGGGTGCCCGCGAAGCGGGCGGGGTGGTTCGAGCTTCGACTCAGCGCAGAACACCACCCCGTCGCCTTCGGCGCCACCCCTCCTCGGAGAGGAGGGGAAAAAGCCAACCCATCCCCTCCTCGGAGAGGCGGGGAAAAAGCCAACCCATCCCCTCCTCGGAGAGGCGGGGAAATTACGAACCCCGGCAGCCAACCTCAGCGCGCGGGCGTTCGCTCGCCTCGCGCGAACGCCTGCCGTAGCCCCGTGGCGGCGCGGTCGATCGCGTGATGCGCGGCCGCGATCACGCCGCCCATGGTCACGAACCCGTGGATCATCCCCTCGAAGCACTCGTGCGTGACCGGCACGCCGGCCTCGAGCAGGCGGTCGGCGTAGGCTTTCCCTTCGTCGAGCAGCGGATCGAACCCGGCGGTCATGACATAGGCCGGCGCGACGCCGGCGAGATCCCGGGCCCGCAGCGGCGACGCACGCCAGTCGGCGACGTCATCGGGCCCGCGCAGGTAATTGGCGGTGAACCACAGGATCGCTTCGCGCGTGAGCATGTAGCCCTCGGCAAACAACAGGTGCGATTCCCGGTCGGCCGCCATGTCGGTGGCAGGATAGATCAGCACCTGCATGGCGAGCGGCGGCCCGCCGGCGTCGCGCAGCGTTATCGCGACCACCGCGGCCAGGTTTCCGCCGGAGCTGTCGCCGCCGACCGCAACCCTGGCCGGGTCGAGGCCGAGCGAATCGGCCATGCGGCCGATCCAGTGGGTCGCCGCGATTGCGTCCTCCACGGCGGCCGGAAACTTGTGTTCCGGCGCAAGCCGATAGTCGACGGAGGCCACCGCGCAATGCGCGCGATTGGCGAACTCCCGGCACACGACATCGTGGGTATCGAGGTCGCCGATCGTCCAGCCGCCCCCATGGAAGTAGACCAGCACCGGAAGGCGCGCATCGTCCGCGGTGCCGAGCGCGCGGTACAAGCGCACAGGTATCGGCCCCGCCGGTCCGGTGGCGTGCACATTCACGATTTTCGCCACCTGCGACGGCGGAGGCGCCAGTGCGCCGCGCGACTCCCGGTAGAGCTCGCGCGCGGCGGGCGCGCCGATCTGCGAATACCGCGGCAGGTTGGCGCGCACCGCACGCTCGAGCACCGCCGCAGCCTGGGGATCGAGCGTCATGCGGGTCGGGCGTCGGTTACTGTGCGCCGCCGCAGCATGAGCCACATCACCGCCAGCCCGATGGCAAAGATGAATGGGATCGCCAGATAGTTCAGCGTCGCCCACCCGCTCGCCTCGAGCACGAGTCCGGAGGCGAACGAAGAGGTCGCCATGATGATGAAGATCGCGAGATCGTTCGCGCCCTGCGCCTTGGCGCGCTCCTCGGGGCGATAGCTTTCGGTGATCAGCGTCGTGGCGCCGACGAACAGGAAATTCCAGCCGATTCCGAGCAGGACGAGCGCGAACCAGAAATTCGCGACGTCCACGCCCGCGAGCGCGATCGCCACACAGACGAAGTTGAGCACGACCCCGGCCATCATCACGTTCAGCACGCCGAAACGCTTGATCAGGCTGCCGGTGAAGAACGATGGCGCGAACATCCCGATCACGTGCCAGGAGATCACCGTCGCGGCAGCACTGTAGGGATGGCCGCACACGCCCATCGCAAGCGGCGTGGCGGTCATGAGAAGGTTCATGATGCCGTAGCCGAATCCGGCGGCCACCACCGCCACGATGTACGCGGGCTGCCTGATGACCTGCGCCAGCGGCCGGCCACCCGCGTGAGCCTCCTTCTCGGTCGGCACCGGGATCCTGAGCTGACGCTGCACCAGGAGCACGACGACGAGAATGCCGATGAGCGCCAGGTAAGCGCCGAGATACATCGTCGGCAGCAGGTCCATCGTGAAGCGGCTCGTGGTCGGACCGAGGATTCCACCGACCAGCCCGCCCGCGATCACGAGCGAGATCGCCTTGCTGCGGAACTCGACCGGGGCGGTGTCTGCCGCGGCGAAGCGGTAATACTGGCCGAAAGCGTTGTAGACCCCGAACACGACCGTGCCGAAGCAGAACAGCCAGAAGTGCCCGATGTAGATCGCCGTGCAGCAGATCAACGCGCCGACGATGCCAACACTGGTACCGAACATGAATCCGCGCTGCCGGCCGACGCGCTTCATCAGCAGCGACGCGAAGTACGTGGTGAGCGCGGCACCGACCACCCAGCCCGTGACGGGCAGCGTGGCGAGGCGCTTGTCCGGCGCCAGCGCGAAACCCACCAGTCCGTTCAGCGCGATGAGCGTGGCGTTGTTCGTGAAGAGCAGCGCCTGGAGGGCGGCGAGGACGGCGACGTTGCGTTTGGCGAGATCCATGGGGCGCGGGAAAAAGAAAGCCGGCGCGACACGCGCCGGCCCGGACGATTATAGAAGATTCTCGCCCGGCGGCTGCACGCCGCCGGGCCGGGTGTCATTGCCCGATGAACTTGCCGTAAATGAACAGCAGGACGAAAGCGCCGACGACCGCGCCGACGAATCCCGCGGGCTCTCCGGCCTTGTACAGCTGGAGCGCCTGCCCCGCATACGTCGCCAGCACCGCGCCGCCGCACCCGAACAGCGTGGTCATGATGATTCCCATCACCTGCTTGCCTGGCATCAGGGACCGTGCGATCAGCCCGACGACGAATCCGACGATGATGGTCCAGACAAGCGCCATGGAAGCCTCCCTGCCCCGGGGTGAGGGCGTTAGTCTACGGCAGACCGGGAAGAATTGTGACGAAACGTTTGCGACGGAGGCCGCGACGTATATTAGAGTGTCACGCAAGGTGGCGCCATGAAACGGACCCTCGCCTTCTGCGTCTTCGCCCTTGCCGCGGCGCTGGCCGGCGGGGGGACGCGCGCCGAGACGCCCGGGCTGGCGGTGATGCACGGCTTCGCGGACATGGCGAGCATCACGCTGTGGGCGCAGACCGATCGGCCGGCACGGCTCGAGGTCGAGTTTCACCCCGAATCCGATCCGGGCGCACTGCGGCGCGTCGCCGCCGAGACGCATGCGGCGAACGACTTCGTCGCGCACCTGCGACTGGCGAATCTGACGCCCGACACGGCGTACCAGTATCGCGTGCTGCGCGACGGCACGCCCGCGCCGCTTGCCCCCGGTCGCTTCAGGACCCAGCCACTGTGGCAGTTCCGCGGCGATCCCCCCGAGTTCAGCGTCGCATTCGGATCCTGCGCGCATCTGCACGACGCGTTCGAGCGGCCGGGCTCGACCTGGGGCACGGACTACCGGACCTACGACGCCGTCGCAGCGAAATCCCCCGACCTGATGCTCTGGCTCGGCGACAACGTCTATTTCCGGGAGCCGGAGTGGACGTCGCTCGAGGGCATGAGCGCGCGGTACCGGGCGTACCGGTCGTTGCCCGCGCTCGCGCAGCTCCTGCGGGCGACGTCGCACGTCGCGATCTGGGACGATCACGACTACGGCCCCGATAACTCGGACGGCTCGTTCGTCGGCAAGGCGAACGCGCTTGCCGCGTTCCAGCGCTACTGGCCCAATCCGACGTCCGGTCTCCCGGGAACGCCCGGGGTGTTCACCCAGGTGAGCTACGGGGACGCCGATTTCTTTCTGCTCGACAACCGCTTCCACCGCCACCCGAACCGCTATCCGCGGGACGCGGACAAGGCGATGTTCGGACCCGCGCAGCTCGACTGGCTGAAGCGCGCGCTCGTCGCCTCGAACGCGACGTACAAGATCGTGGCGGCCGGTGGCCAGTTCTGGAATGCGCGCAACGCGCGCTTCGAGGCGCTGCACAACTTCCCGGCGGAGCACCAGGCGCTCCGCGACTGGATCGCCGGGCAGCGCATCCGCGGCGTGGTGTTCCTATCCGGCGATCGGCACTACGGCTCGCTCCTGCGCGTCCCGCGGCCGGGCGCGTATCCGCTCTACGAATTCACGTCCTCGCCGCTCACGTCGGGCGTGTTCACGGGACTGTCCGAGGCCGAGCGCAGCAATCCGGATCTCGTGCCGGGGACGCTGGTGATGGAGCGCAATTTCGGCATGCTGCGCTTCACGGGACCGCGCGCTGCGCGCACGCTCGCGCTCGAGTCCTACGACTGGAACGGCGCGCTCCTGTGGCGGCATGCGCTGCGCGCCGCGGATTTACGTTGAACCGCGCGACTCAGATCGTCCGGCCGCGGGGGCGCGCTTCGAGCGCATCGATGACCGTGCGCACGCCGGCGAGGTTGGGATTGATCGCCAGCGCCCGGCGAAAGTATTCGAGCGCCTTGGCGTACTGATTGAGATGCAGGTAGATCTGCCCGTACCCGGCCAGCACGCCGAAATGGTCCGGATTGCGCCGAATGACCTCGTCGCAGTCGGCCAGCGAGCGTTCGTATTCGCCTGCCAGGAAGTACACCGTCGCGCGCTTGTTCCAGCCTTCGGCGAATTCCGGCTTGCGCTCGATGATGCGGGTGAACGTCGCTATGGCTGGCGCAAATTCACGCGACTCCATTTCTGCAACCCCGCTCGCGAAGAGCCGATTCACTTCGGGATCGTCCGAGCGGCTCCACACGGCCCAGATGGCCTGTTCGGCGAGCCCGCGCACCGCCGGCTGGTCATCGCGCAATCGTTCGAGCAGCGCGGGCACGTCCGCCATGCGGCCCGTGCGGCCGAGCGCGATCACTGCCCGGGCGCGTTCCTCCGGGAGCGGACTCGCAAGCGCGCCAAGCGCCTCGAGACGACCGGAGGACTGCGCCAGCGCGGCGCCGAGCAGACCGAAGACCCCGATTCCTATGAGGAAATGGCGCATCGCGTGGATCCAAAAAAAGGTGGGAATGACGTACCCGCCGGAACTGTTTACCCTCTCGTGCACGCCCTCAACGCAACGCCCTGCGCACGCCCCACCGGTCCAGTGTACTGCGCGGGGCCCTCGCAGGAAAAGGAGACCAGCATGTCCGCGCCTCGCGCTCGAATCATCCACGTCGCTCTCGGAATCGGCCTCGGCCTGGCCGTCGCCGGAATGTCGCTGCCAACATTCGCCGCTGGCGAAGACACCGCGCCGAAAGTCCAGCCGGCGGACCCCGATTACCTTGCGGGCAAGAAAGCGATCGACGCCGGAAACTGGAACGCCGCGATCGACGCGTTCAATCGCGCCGCCGCGCGCGACCAGAACAACGCGGATATCCAGAACTATCTCGGCTATTCGTACCGCAAGGCGGGCAATCTGGACACCGCCTTCAAGCACTACTCCGTGGCGCTGAAGCTCGCGCCGGATCACCGCGGCGCGCACGAGTACATCGGCGAGGCGTACCTGATGAAGGGCGACCTCAAGATGGCCCAAGACCACCTCGCGGCGCTCGACCGCATCTGCCTGTTCGGCTGCGAGGAGTACCGCGAGCTCAAGAAAGCCGTCGCGGAGTTCGAGAAAAAGAAAACGCAGTAGGTCACGAACAGGAGGGAACCGGCTGGTTCCCTCGGAACCCTAAAGCGGAAGGTCA
>JAABRB010000002.1 GCA_011391185.1 Betaproteobacteria bacterium | reverse complement strand
GGATGGTTCCGGGATCCAGATCGAAGAGCGTGATCCGTCCGAGGTGATGGGATTTCGGGGCGAGCGCTGGGCGCCGGAAGGCGTCATGGTCTTCAATCCGGCGTTCGACGTGACACCCGCATCGCTCGTGACCGCCCTGATCACCGAGCGCGGCGTCGTGCGCGCGCCGAGCCAGGACGCCCTGCGCGCACTGTTCGAGTGACATCGCGCGACGCGCAGATCGGTCCAGGCGGAACCGACCTCAAGCCAGAATCTCAACCGGCGTGCCGGCGGCCACGCAATCGAACAGGTCGATGATGTCCGCGTTGCGCATGCGCACGCAGCCGATCGACCCTGGCGTGCCCATCTCGTAGGCATCCGGGCTGCCGTGAATGTAGACGAAGCGGCGCATCGTATCGACGGCGCCCAGACGATTGAACCCGGGCTCACACCCGGACAGCCAGAGAATGCGCGTGAGAATCCAGTCGCGGCCCGGGAAGCGCTCGCCGAGCTCGGGGGTGTAGACCTCGCCGGTCGGCCGCCGGCCGACGAAGACCGTATCGGCCGGCGCGCCGGCGCCGATCTTCGCGCGGATGATGTGCCTGCCGCGGGGTGTGCAGTGGCTGCCGAATTGCTCCCCAGCACCCTTGCGCGAGGTCGATACCGCGTATTCGCGCACGATCGTTCCGGCGTCATCGCGAACCGTCAGGGTTTGCGCCGGGATCGAAATTTCAATCGCTGCCATCGCGCGCCTCACGCCCTCGTCGCCGATGTGCCGCGAAGAAGTCGGAAAGAAGAATGCCGCTTTCCCCGGCCAGGACACCCTCGGTCACTTCGGTGTGGTGGTTGAGGCGCCGATCGGCGAACAAGTCGACGACACTTCCACAGGCGCCGGTCTTGGGGTCCCGGGCGCCATACACCAGCCGGGCGATACGGGCATGCATGATGGCCCCCGCGCACATCACGCACGGCTCGATCGTGACGTAGAGCGTGCATCCCGTGAGACGGTAGTTCCGGACGGTATGCCCGGCATCGCGCAACGCGACGATCTCCGCATGGGCGGCCGGGTCGTGCGCCGTGACGGGCCGGTTGGCGCCGCGGCCGACGATCTCGCCATCCCGCACGACCACTGAACCGACCGGCACCTCTCCGTCGCCCGCCGCTTGCTCCGCCAGGGCAAGCGCGGCGCGCATGAACATCTCGTCCGGAACGGACACGGTGTTCAGTCTCACTTGGACGTCACGGTCGACACTGCGCAATAATAGCGCGACGGTTGTTTTTCCCTCAAGCAAAGCAGTCGATCAGATGACCCAGTCGATTAGATGACTTATGGAGAAGAGGCGTGGACGTATTGACATTCGAGAACCTGCCCGATCGCATCGAGGACGTCGATGCCCTCGAGGAGCTGCTTTCGCGCCCGAGCCAGGCGCTCGTGGACGACATGGCGCGACTCGACGGCGACCTCATCGTGCTCGGCGTCGGCGGCAAGGTCGGCCCGACACTCGCACGGCTTGCCAAGCGCGCGGCGCCGAAGAAGCGCGTGATTGGCGTGGCGCGATTCAGCGACAAAGAGGTCAAGCGCCGGCTCGAGGCCGCCGGCGTCGAAACGCACTCGTGCGATCTGCTCGATCGCGACCAGCTGGCGCAATCGCCCGATGCCCCAAACGTGGTCTACATGGCCGGCAAGAAATTCGGTACCGAAGTGGACCAGTCCTTCGCCTGGGCAATGAACGTCAAGGTTCCGGCGCTCGTCGCCGAGCGCTACCGCGCCTCGCGCATCGTCGTGTTCTCGACCTTGTGCGTGTATCCCTTCGGCCCCGTGGTGAGCGGCGGCTGGGACGAAAGCACCGAGCCGCAGCCGGTCGGCGACTACGCCAACTCGTGCGTCGGACGCGAGCGCATGTTCCGCTACCACAGCCATCAGTACCGCACCCCGGGACGGCTGATGCGGCTCAACTACGCGATCGACATGCGCTACGGTGTGCTGCACGATATCGCGCGCTGGGTGATGAATCGCGAGCCCGTGCCGCTCGGTACCGGTCACGCGAGCGTCATCTGGCAGGGCGATTCGAGCTCGCAGATCCTGCGTTCACTGCTCCACTGCACGACGCCGACAAGCCCGCTCAACATCGGCGGTCCCGAGCTCGCGAGCGTGAGGATGCTGGCGCAGGAGTTCGGCAGGCGCCTCGGTGTCGCGCCGGTCTTCGAAGGCGCCGAGGCGCCCGACGGCTGGTACAACAATTCGCTCGCCGCGCAGCGGCTCTTCGGCTATCCGATCGTGCCGCTCGGCAAGCTGATCGAATGGACTGCGGACTGGGTCAAGCGTCGCATGCCGATCCACGAAAAGCCGACGCGCTTCGAAGTGCGCGACGGCCGATTCTGAGCGCATGCGCATGATTGGCGGCAGCGGCCTGATGGCGTTCTGGGCACGGATCGAGACGGACTACCTGGCCCGGTTTCGCCAGTGGCACAACAGCGAGCACATGCCCGAGCGTGTCTCGATCCCCGGGTTTCTCGCCGGGCAACGCTACCTCGGTCACGGGACGAACAACTTCTTCCTCATGATGTACGAGACGCGTGAACCGGCGGTCCTCGGCAGCCCCGACTACCTCGCGCGGCTCAATACCCCGACGGCATGGACGCGCGAGACACTGCCCCACTTCCGGGAGCCGGTGCGCAACATCTACCGGCGGATTGCCGCGCACGGCGCAAGCGATCTTTTCGCTGCGCCCTGCCTGGTCTCGGTGCGCTTCAACGCCGAGGCGCCCGACAGGACGCTCGTGGAGCGCGTCGCCGCGCTGCCCGGCGTCGCGCGCACGCGTCTGTACGAGATCGACAGCGCGATCTCTGGCATCCAGACCTCGGAGCGCAAGATCTATGGCGGCGGGCCGGGCGAGCAGCGTTGCCTGCTTCTCGTGGAATGCGCAATCGGCGCGGGGGACGCGGGGGCGCCATTGCGAGAGCTACTCATCAGCGCAGGCTGGCGGGACATTTTTCTCGACGTCTTTACCGTCGATTACGTGCTTGCGAAACCGGGCGAATGACGTGATGCGGTTGGCCACGCGGGCGAGCAGTTCGAACTGCAACGCCGTCCCGCCCTCGCGGAGCGTGCTCCGAACGCGCCGCGAATACCTCCATTACCGTCCGCCGAGCACGGCACGAATCTTTGCGAGCAACCGATCCAGGTCTATCGGCTTGGTGTCGAAATCGTCGCAGCCGGCGGCCAGCGCTTTCTCGCGGTCACCGGCCATCGCATGCGCCGTAAGCGCGATGATCGGAATGTCGCGCGTCTGTGCATTCGTCTTGATGCGACGGGTGGCTTCCCAGCCGTCGATCACGGGCAGATTGAGGTCCATCAGAACGAGGTCAGGCTGCTCGGCAGCCGCGGCGGCCACGCCTTCGGCGCCGTTCCCTGCGACCAGCACTTCAAACCCTTCCTCCAGTTCCAGCCGCATCTTGAGCATGAAGACGTTGTCGTCGTTATCCTCGACATAAAGGACTCTGGGCACGACTTTCTCTCCTACGCCGCCGCGCGTGCGGCGGCGATCGACGCTCGCAATTGATCGATGAGGCCGGACGGATCGAACTCCTGCTTTTGCAGGATCTTCGTCGCACTCGCCTGCAGGCGAGTGCGATCCTCCGCCGTCAGATCCATGGCGGTGACGACGATCACCGGAAGCCGCCGCCAGTTCGGCTGCCCCTGGAGCGCGGCGGCAAATTCGAACCCGTCCATGCGCGGCATCATTAGATCGAGCACGATAACGTTTGGAATCTTCGCGCGCAGCCGCGCGAGCCCCGCCTGGCCGTCCTCGGCCTCGTCGACTGCATAGCCCGCAGCCTCGAGCGCGGTGCGCATGATCTCGCGCTGTGCGGGATCGTCCTCGACGAGCAGAACGCGCGTCATGCGTCCCGGCGTCAGGTAGCGCGCGAGGCTCCGCAGCAGGCGCTCGCGATCGACCGGTTTCGTGATGTAATCGACCGCGCCCAGCGCCATGCCCTTGTTCGGCTCGTCGACGATGGTAGTCACGATCACCGGAACGGAAGCGAGTTCGGGGTCGCTTTTCAGCGCGGCGAGGACGTCCCAGCCGCTCAAATCCGACATCAGCACGTCGAGAGTGATTGCGGCCGGGCGAAGCTCGCGCGCCCGGCGCAATCCTTCGATGCCGCCCGCTGCCGTCACGACGGGGATATGCTGCTCCTCGAGATAGCTCGTGATCAGCTCCCGCGCAGTCCGGTCATCGTCGATGACCAGCACAACGTCGGACCGGCTTTCTGCACCGGGCGCTGCGGCACCGCCGGGAGCGCTCGTCGCGATCTCCGCCTCAGCCGGTGCGGTCGCGACATCCACCGGAAGCCGCGCCGTGAAGGCGGAGCCTTTTCCCGGTTCGCTCGCGACCGTGAGATCTCCACCCATCATGCGGCAGAGTCGTCGGCTGATCGCGAGCCCTAGGCCGGTGCCGCCGAACTTCTGCTGGGTCGTCGCGTCGGCCTGCGTGAAATCCTTGAAGAGCCGCGTGATCTGCGCCTCGGTGATTCCGATCCCGGAGTCCGTCACGACGAAGTCCATCCACGTCCCGTCCGAGCCGCTTTGCATGGTCACCGAGAGCGTCACGCTGCCATCCTGCGTGAATTTGCACGCATTGGAGAGCAGATTGAGAAGGATCTGCACCAGCCGATTGCGATCGGCGCGCAGGGGAATGAGCCCCGGTGCACACGCCGCCTTGAGCGCATTCCGGTTCTTCTCGGCCAGGGGGCGTGCCGTCCCCGCAACCTCGTCCACCAGCAGCTTGACCTCGAATTCCTCCGGGACGAGCTCCAGCTTTCCGGCCTCGATCTTCGAGAGATCGAGCAGATCGTTGATGAGATTGAGCAGATGCCGACCGGCCCGCAGGATGCGCCCGAGCGGCTCCGCCGCCTTCTCGGTGCCGAACCGCTGCGTGTGCTGGCCGAGCATCTCCGACAATCCGATGATGGCGTTCAATGGCGTGCGCAACTCATGGCTCATCGTCGCGAGAAATGCGCTTTTGGCCTGGCTCGCGGCCTCGGCTTCGCGCCGTGCCTGCAACAGTTCGGTGATGTCGTGATAGATGGCGACGACGCCAACCTCGTTTCCGTCCACGATCACCGGTACCGCGGCGAACTCGACATCCATGAGACTGCCGTCCTTGCGGGTTCGACGCGTTACCGCTTCGACCCGGCCGCCCGAAAGCACTTTCCGCGAGTACTCCTCAGCTTCGGCGCGTACCTCGGCCGAACCGGCGGCGACCAGGTCGTCGAGGTTCCGCCCCATCGCCTCGACTCCGGTCCATCCGTAGAGTCGCTCCGCCGCCGGGTTCCACGACATGATGTGCCCGCCGCGGTCGATCGTCGCAATCGCCACCGGCGAGGTTTCGACCAGCGCTTCGAAAAACTGCTTCTGGCGCTGGATCTCGTCGAAGAACCCCGCATTGCGCACCGCCAGCACGGATTGAGCGGCAAAAGCCTCGAGGAGCCCGACCACCGACGGGGGAAACTTGCCGGCGGCAAACCGCCGCACCACGAGCGCGCCGACCGCCTGCTCGCCATATAGCAGCGGAATCGCGAGCAGCGACCGAAAACCGGCCTGCCTGAGCAGCGCCATCACGTTGGCGGCGATCGGTTCGGCCTCGATATCAGGGATCTGCACCGCGCACCGTCTCGAGGCGGCCTGCCCGACCACGGTGTCCGAGGCGCCAATGCGCGCACCGCGCAATGCCTGGATGTGATCCTCCCCGAGCCCGTAATTCGCGCGCGGCACGAACACCCCGGTCGCCTCGTCGAATGTGTAGATCGTTCCGGCATCGCCGTTCGACATCTGCACCGCGTGGGTCACGATCGTGGAAAGCACGGTCTGCAGGTCGAGCGTCGAGCTCACCGCCCGACTCACTTCGCCGAGCGCCTGCAACTCGCCGACCGAGCGCTGGAGCGCTTTCGACCGCAGCTCGAGCTCCTGGAACGTTCGCGCGTTCTCGAGCGCGATGGCGGCTTTCTCCGCGAATACCTCGAGGAGTTCGACTTGCTTGGCCGAGAATGATCCCGCCGCGTCGCGCAGCACGGCGATCGCGCCCAACGGCTCCGAGCCTCGTTGCATGGGGACGGACAGGATCGCTCGGAATCCGAGCACCCGGGCGATGCGCGCCGACGTCTCCGGAACCTCGGGTTCCGCGTGGACATCGCAGACATGAACCACCGACCGCGCGAGAATCCCGCGCGCCACGAGGCTTTCGTTGCTCGGCGGCAACGGGTAGCTCCGGCGAAGTTCCTCGCGCGCCTCAGGAGTGAGATTGTCGTGCGCCACGATATGGATGAGTTCGCCGTCGAACCGGTATACGACCGAGAACGTCGCGCCGCACAATCGGGTCACGTGGCGTGCGATCAGCTCGAACACCGGCTGTGCATCGGTGCGCGAGTTGGAGATCAGACGCAGGATCTCGCCCGCCGCAGTCTGCTGCGCCACGGTTTCGGTGAGATCCCGGTTCGCCTCGGCAAGCTCGCGGGTACGGGCTTCAACCTTGTCCTCGAGACGCAGGTAGGACTCCTGGAGCTGCGCCGCCGACCGGTTGAACTCCTCGCCGAGCGCCTGGATCTCGTCCCCGGTCCGAAGCTCGATGCGGTGCGCGAGGTCGCCAGCTCCGATGCGCGCCGCGCCCTCGCGGAGTCGCCGGATCGGCGCGACCAACTGGCGCGCGAGGAGCACGCTCGCCAGGATCGACGCGAGGAGCCCCAGCGCGAGGATGGCCATGCTGCGAACGATCGTCGCCTGAAGCGGGGCGAACGCCTCGTCCAGAGGCTGCTGGGTGAATACCACCCACCCCAACGGCTCGATCGGGGCGTACGCGGTCAGGACCTCTCCGCCAGTCAGCCCCGCGCCGATCGTGGCGGGACCTTGCGTCGGCGCTACCGATTGCGATACTGCGCGGCTGGCGAGGGCAGCTCGCACTTGCGGCAACGACGAAAGGTCGCGACGCTCCCCGACCAGCGTCGCGTCGGGTGCGGCCACGAGGCGCCCCACCGAGTCGACGACGTACGCGTAACCGGCTTGGCCGACCCGGATGCGCGAAATCACGTCCCAGACCGCGCGCAGGTTCAATTCGGCCATCGTCACTTCGACCGCGTATTCGCCCGAGGGTACGGCAATGGTCATGTAGGGTTCGGCCCCGTTTCGCAGGTACACCGGGCTGAAATAGGTCTTGCCCTCCCGTGCGGCCGTGAACGCCGGTGAACTGGAGAAGTCCTCCCCGCTACCGACCGCGTCGAGCCCCACGCGCGCCACCCGAAGCTGCTCCTTGCCGCCAACATCGAGGTGCCTGATCTCCGTTATCGCCCGCTCGGTTCGCAGCAATCGGAGATAGGCGAGTTCGCGCTGCTCGGCCAGGGCACTGGCGAGCGCCTGGCGATAGCCGATGCCGAGACTTCCGGGCGGCGCCACGGCCGGGTCGTCGGCGTCGGCGTGAGTCGTGGCCCGCACCCCGCTTTCGATCTCCAGCACGAATCGCTCGATGCGTTGCGCGGCTGCCTGCGCCTTTTCACGCGCGAGCCGAATCAGCGCCGCCTGGGTTTCCTGGTAAGCGAAGTAGAGCTCGACGAGGCTGCTCGCGGTCAGCACGCCGCCGATAAGCACGAGCAGGACGACGACGTACTTCCGGAACAGCCGGCCACGAGGCGGAGGTGCGTTCATCTGCGGATCGTATCGGCGCGGAGGAGAACCTTCCGCGGCACGTTGATGCGCATCTGCCCTGCGGTGTGCAGGTTCACGGCGAGATCGATGACATCGACGCCTTCTACGGGCAGCTTTCCGGGCAGGGCGCCGGTGAGGATCTTTGCCACCAATCGAGCTGCCTGCATTCCCTGCGCGAAATAATCCGGCCCGTAGGAGACCAGTCCGCCGTAACCGACCCAGAGCGACGACGGAAAAACCGCCGGGACACCGGCGGCGAGCGAAAGTTTGAGGAGGCCCGCGGGAATATCCAGGGCGTTCGCGTCGGGCACGATGAGCGCATCTTCGCTCCGTAGCTCACTGCGGAATTCCACCACGTCCTGCGCGCCCTCGATCCCCCGTGCGACGACATCGACACTGAAGCGCGGCGCAGCCTCGCGCAGACTCGCGAGCGCGGCGGCAGCGGTGACATCGTCGCGAGCATGGACGAACCACACGCGGCGCACCTGCGGCTGCAATGTCCTGAGCACTTCCAGGCGCTTCGGCATCAGTTCCGTCGCCAAGCTGAAGACGCCCGTCACGTTCCCCCCCGGCCGCGCCAGATCGCTCACGATGCCAGCGGCGACCGGATCGTTGACCTGCGCGAACACGATCGGCAGCTTGTCCGTAGCGGCCTTCGCGGCAAGCGTGCTGGCCACGCCGGACGAGAACAGGAGATTCACGCCTGAGTCCACCAGCGCCTTGGCCGCGGCGGCCGTCCCCTCCGGCTTGCCCTGGGTGAAGCGCACGTCGAACGCGACGTCGCGCCCCTCCTCCAGCCCAAGGTCGCGCAGGCCCGCCTTGAGGCCGAGGACGGTGGGGTGGTTTGCTGCCCATGCTTCGGTCACGACGCCGATCCGATGAAGCCTGGGGGGCGCTTGCGCCTCCGCGCGGATCGCCACCGACTCGAGGAGCATCACCGCCAGCGCGAGCGCCGTCAACCGGCACGCGGTGGATCGCGCGGTTGATCGAAATGGCAGGAGACCGCGCACGCCAGATCCGCTACACAGCGACCAGCTCGTGGTAGGCGCCTTCGGAAACGCGTCGCCATCCGCCAAGCTGCGTCTGGAACTTCGTGAAGGACTCGTAGACCCGCTTTGCCTGCGGCGTCTTCTCGGATTCCTCCTTGACAACTTCGGCTGCAAGTTTTCGCAGGTCTTGCAGCACGGGGGTCGGAAGCTGGAGGATCTCGACCTTGCCCTTGTACTCGTTCCTGAGCCTGGTCAGCGCAATCGCATTCGCCGTTTCGTACTCGCTCAGACCGCGTACGGACACGGCGGCTGCCGCGTCGTCGAGGATCTGCCGGAACTCGCCGGGCAGCGCATCGTAGGCCTTCTTGTTGAAAGTGAACTCGAGCGTCGTGCCCGGCTCGTGCCAGCCGGGGTAATAGTAGTAAGGCGCGGTGTTCTGCAGGCCGAGCTTCATGTCATCGTGTGGGCCGACCCACTCCGACGCATCGATGACGCCGCGTTCGAGCGCGCCGTAGATCTGACCGCCCGGCGTGAGCACCACCGTCGCGCCCGCCTTGCTGATGACCTTGCCGCCCAGACCCGGGATCCGCATCTTGAGGCCCTTGAGATCGGCGACGGTATCGATCTTTCTTCTGAACCACCCGGCCATCTGCGGGC
Source organism: Betaproteobacteria bacterium (assembly GCA_011391185.1). The sequence continues at coordinate 31,138 of JAABRB010000002.1, read as the reverse complement.
CCGTCGACGGACCGGGGCGCGGCACGAGGCCGAATCCCGCGTAGCTCTGCTCCCAGAGCTCGAGGCCGCCGCCGTGGTAGAGCCAGCTCGCCATGCCCTCGGGATTCATCCCGAACGGCACCGCGCAGAACCACTGCAGCGCGGGCTCCTTCGCCGCCCAGTAATACGAGGCGCCCATGAACGCCTCGACTGTGCCTTTGGCGGCCTCGTCGAAGCACGCGAGCGGCGGCATGAGCTGACCCGCCGGAAATACCTCGATGGTGAAGCGCCCGCCGCTCATCTTCAGCGCGCGTTGCGCGAGATTTTCTGCGGCGCCCTGCATCACGTTCAGCGCCGGTGTCCAGGTCGTGACCATGCGCCACTTGACCTTCGGTTGGGCAATCACGTATGGCGCGTGCAGCACCGCTGCCGCGCCGCTCGCGGCTAGCGCGCCGCGTCCAATGAATTTGCGCCTGTCCATACCCCCTCCTCCTGGCTCGAGACCGCTCAATGATCGAAATGGAAGTGAACCGCCGACCGCGCGTCCTTGCGCACGGACTGGGCGCGGTCGGCGTTGCGACGAAGCATGAAGCCGGCCAGACGGCGTGCACCATCCTCGTCCTCACGGACTTCGCGCTCCGAAGGACGCGAGTCGGGCAGCTCCAGCAGCTCCCCCTCATAGCCGACGTGCACGTCGAGGTTGAACTCGTCGAACGTGGCCTCGATGGCAAGCGGACCCCGCGGCTCGCAGTTCTCGATCACCGCCTCCGCGAGCTGGGTCACACCGAAGATCGCACGCCGGATGACGTCCGGGCGGGCCCCCCATGTCTTGCCGCGCTGGACGAAGAACTCCTCGATCGCACGGGGGTAGTCGCCGGCAGATTCGATCGCGAGGCTGACCTTCTGCCGCACGCCGAGGCGGAAAATTAGGTTCAGTCCGAACGCCAGCACGGTCCCGGTTACCAGCGCCGAGCCGAGCAGCGGCCGGAGCCCGGCGGGGGCGTCGTCCGCGACGCCGGGAAACATGAGGACCGCCAGCGCAGCGGTCACCGACAGCCCGATGACCAGCGACTTACGCGCGTCGAGCATCCGCGAAGTGATGATCTGCATCCCACCGATCAGGATGAAGCAGCCGATGAAGATCAGCGCGCCGGACACCACCGGGGCGGGCGTCGCGACCAGCACCGCGGTGAACTGGGGCAGGAAAGCGAGCGCACAGACGATCGCACCGATGGCGTACGCGATGACGCGTGCCGCGACGCCGGTCGCGATGATCACGCCGACGCTCGCCGACAGCGTGGAGATCCCGCAGGAGCCGAGCGCGCCGGCCGTTGAGGCCGCCAGGCCGTCCGTGAGCGTGCCCCCACTGATGGAGCGAAAATCGGGTCGGACCCAGTCGACATCATTCAGGCGCTGGTAGATCGTCACGTTGGCGCTCGTGTTCAGCGCCGCGGCGACGCCGGCCACGGTGAACGGCAGCACCATCGAGGCATCGAACGACCAGGCGAGATGATCGAACTTCGGCAGCGCGAGGAACGGAAGGTCGCCGATCGCGGCGAGCTCGGTGGCCGATCCCAATCCCATCCACACGGCCAGCACGTAGCCGGCGACGGTCCCGATCAGCGCGCAGAACATCCGCAGCGCGCCCTTTGTCCAGAGATTGAGTCCGATCATGGTCGCGAGCGTGACGCCGGCGACTGCCCATCCGGCAGAGGCAACGGGCGCGCCCTCGTTTCCAATCATCAGGTAACGGATGCCGATCGCCATCACCGCCAACCCCGTGAACAGCACCACCAGCCCCGACAGTTCCGGCGGAAGGTATGGGCGCAGCGGCCGCCAGAGGCGCGACAGGGCGGCCTCGATGAAGCCGGCGAATATCGTCATGCCGAATACGAGCGGCAGGCCACCCATCTGCGCTGCGGTGAGCGAAGGCCCGAGGTACACCGCCTGGAAGCCCGTCGGGGCGAGATAGCCGCTGCCCAGCGGGCCGAGCTGGCGCGCCTGCGCGATCGTCGCGAGACCCACCGCCAGCATGCCCATGCTCAGGATGTGCGCTGCGGTCTGCGGCGCAACGCCGGCCGCTCGCGTCACCAGAATCGGAAACACCATGACGAGGGCGAGTACGCCGACGTGCTGCAGGGCAGCGAGCCACACCACCGCATGCGGGGGGACGTCCTCGACGCCGTAGGCGAGATCGAGCGGCTTCTTCACGGCGTACGCGGCGGCTGCGTCAAGGCGCTACCTGGACTTTCGCGATGCACTCCTCGCGTGTCGGGTAGATCTGGAACGCAGTAGAGAAGGCCGAGATGTCGAAGAGCCGCTGCACTTCGCCCGCCACCCCGCACAGCGCGAGCTTGCCCTCGGTCTCCTCGACGAGCTTGCCGGCGATCAACAAGGCGCGAAACCCCGCGCTCGAGATGTACGCGATGCTCGCGAGGTCAATGACGACACGCTTCGCGCCGGAGCGGATCAGGCCGCAGACGCGATCGCCGAATTCCTTGGCCGTGACGCTGTCGATTCGTCCTTTCGGCTCGACCGTCGAGACACCTTCCGACTGCCCGATCAGGATCTCCATGGCCGCCCTCCTCCGGTACGTTTGCGTGAATCATAGTGCGCCAGCCAAGCACTTCTTGATACTCAACCGGTTCTTGTTCTCGTGGCGCTTGTAGGTCACTTCGTCGTTCAACGTCCTGAGAAAGTGGACGCCAAGCCCGCCCACCGGACGCTCCTCGATTCCGCCGCTCAGGTCGGGTGGTGGAACCTTGAGCGGATCGTACGGCACGCCGTCGTCCTCGACCTCGACCCACACTGCGTTGTCGGCTACGGCCATGCGCAGGAAGATGTCGTGGTCACCTTGATCCGAATAGCCGTACGAGATCAGATTGTTCAAGACCTCGTCGAACGAAATAAGCAGGCTCGTCAGCACGGCAGGTGAAAGACGATGGGCGGCGCCGAACCTTTCGACCCATTCCCGAACGCTCTCGAGCTCGCCGAGCTTGTTTGCGATCCGCATCTCAGCCCGTTCCATGGCGACGGCTCATTCCGCGCTGCGCAGGGAGGTGCGGAATTTAGTCGGATTTCCGGGGCCCGGTCAACTGGCCGGTTCCAATCGCCCGGCTGCCGGGGCAGAATAGGTCGCGCAGTTTGATCTGTTTCGAAGACCATTCCGATCCAGCCTGGATGCACGGGATATTGCAACGCAATAGGCGAAAATCGGGCCCTGGCCTCACGAGGATGGCTGTGAATGACGAATGACGCCCGCATCCTGATCGTCGACGATGTTGAGGATAACCGGTACACGCTCGGCATGCTGCTCGACCTGGAGGGGTACACCCAGGTCACGCAGGCCGGTGACGGTGCGGAAGCGCTCGAGCGCCTGCGCACCGAGGATTTCGACCTCGTGCTGCTCGACGTGATGATGCCCAGGCTCAACGGTTATCAGGTACTCGAGCAACTCAGGGACGAAGGCAAGCTGCACCGGATTCCGGTCGTGATGATCTCCGCCTTGCAGGAGATTGACAGCGTCGTGCGTTGCATCGAGCTCGGCGCCGAGGATTACCTTCCGAAACCTTTCGACCCCGTACTGCTCAAGGCGCGCGTCAGCGCGTGCCTGGAAAAGAAGCGGCTCCGCGACCAGACGACTGCCCTGCTCGAGCGTATGGAAGCGGAGCTCCACGCCGCACGCGAGCTTCAGGCGTCGATGGTCCCTACCCGCTTTGCTCCGCCCGGACCAGACAATCCACTGGAAGTCGCCGGGCTGCTCCGGCCTGCGCGCGAACTGGGCGGTGACCTCTATGATTTCTTCCGGTTAGGCGACGGAACATACGCGTTGGTCGTCGGGGATGTCTCGGACAAGGGCGTGCCAGCTGCCCTTTTCATGGCTCGGACGTTGGGCACCGTCCGCCTGATCGCCTCGACCGCCGGTTCCGCGCCTGGACGCCCGGCCGATCCGGCAGCTCTGCTGACCGATATGAACGCAGAGCTGTGCCGAAGTAACGACGCGTCGATGTTCGTGACATTGTTTCTCGCAGTGATCGATCCGGCAAAGCGCACGCTGCGCTATGCGAGCGCGGGACACGACGATCCCTATTTTCTCGCTGGAACGGGGGGTCTCGCGCGGGCTACCGCGGCAAGGGGATTGCCGCTCGGCGTGCGCGCCGACTCCCGCTACGCGGCTCAGGTACTGGAATTCGCGCCCGGCGACACGCTCTTTTTCTACACGGACGGCGTCACCGAAGCGACAAACGCGACCGACGAACAATACGCCGAGCGGCGCCTGGAGGCGGTGCTCGCGGGCCTCGCGGGGAAGAGCGCGGCCGATGTCGTCGTCGCGGTCGCCGAGAACGTCGACCAGTTCGTGGACGGAGCGCCTGCGGCCGACGACATCACCATGCTCGCCGTGCGCATGGCTGCGCTTGACTGAATTCGCCGGAGCGTGCGCGACCGCCGGCGCGAACGTACGGGGCGTGTTACTCATCCGCGCCGCCAGCTACCGGCCGGTCCCTGACTCCCGCGGCGCGTGCGGCGCATCAGAATTCCCGCGATCAATGCTGCCGCGGTAATTGCCAGGATCCACAGCGACGCGGGACGATCGATGAAGATTCCGAACGAGCCGCCCGAGATGGTCAGTGTCTGACGCAACGACTGCTCGGCGAGCGGGCCGAGTACGAGCGCGAGCACCAGCGCGGCCGGCGAGAAACCGTAGAGCCGCATGAAGAAACCCACCAGCCCCGCCGCGAACATCAGCCACGTCTCGACGATGCTGCCGTTCACGCTGTAGGTGCCGATGGTGCACACCAGGATCACCGCCGGAGCAAGGATGCGGTAGGGCAGCTTGATCATCAGCACGAATAGCGGGATGGCGAAGATGTTGAGCGCGAGCAGCGCCACGTTGCCGAGGTACATGCTCGCGATCAGGCCCCACGCGAACTCGGGTTTCTGCGCCATCAGCAGCGGCCCCGGCGTCAGCCCCCAGAGCACGAATGCGGCAAGCAGCACTGCGGTCGAGGCCGATCCCGGGATGCCGAGTGTGAGCAGCGGCACCATTGCGCCCGAGGACGCCGCGTTGTTCGCCGCCTCGGGCCCGACGAGGCCCGCCATTGCGCCTTTGCCGAATTTCTCCGGCGTACTCGAGGCGGACTTCTCGACCGAATAGGCCATGAGCGAGGCGACCGTCGCGCCGGCCCCGGGAATGACGCCGATCACAAAGCCGAGCAGCGAGCCGCGCACCAGCGTGAACTTCGTCTCGATGAAGTCCCGCGCGGTGGGCCAGAATCGCTGCTCCTTGTCGTAGCGCACGATGCCGCCGCTGCCCTTCAGATGCAGCCCGGTGTACAGCGCGTAGTACAGCTCGCCCAGCCCGAACAAGCCGATCGCGATCGGAATGAAGTCGATGCCGCCGATCATCTCGGCCGAGCGGAAGGTGAAGCGCGTCTGGCCGGTCTCGAGGTCCACGCCGACGGTGCCGAGCGCGAAGCCGATCAAGGCCGAGATCAAGCCGTAGCGCCAGTTACCGCCGACCATGACGATCAGGGTCGCGAGGCCCATCATCACCAGCAGGAAGAATTCCGGCGGACCGAAGCTTCGCGTCACCTGCGTGAACAGGGGCGCAAGCACCGTGATCAGGATGACGCCGACCGTTCCGCCGACGAATGACGCGACCGCCTGCATGACGAGGGCCGGCCCGGCGCGGCCCTGCTGCGCAAGCGGATAGCCGTCGAACGTGCTTGCCACCGTCGAGGACTCGCCCGGCGTGTTGAGCAGGATCGAGGTGATCGTGCCGCCGTACATCGAGCCGTAATAGATCGCAGCCAGCATGATCACCGCCCCGGTCGGATCCATGCCGAAGGTGATTGGCAGCAGAATCGCGATGCCCGCCGAGGGGCCGAAACCGGGAATGATGCCGACGATCATGCCGATCATGACGCCGGCAAACAGATACGCAAGGTTGATCGGCGTGAGCGCGACCGACAGCCCGAGCAGCAGGTGATTCAGGACTTCCATCGGGCGATCACAATCAGAACGGCAGCGGGATCAGCCCGCGCGGCAGCTCGGCCTTGAGCCACACACTGAAAACGAGATACATCGCGAGCGGAAGCAGGATCGCGACCGGCGTGCTTTGCAGCGTGCGCCCGCGGTTCAGGAGCCACAGCGACCCCGCCATGAACGCAACCATCGCAAGCAGGCCGCCGACCAGGTCGAGCAGCCCGACGAACACGGCGCAGAGGAGCGCGAGCACCAACACCGTGCGCCAATAGGGAGAAATTGCGTCTGTGAGCGATTGGCGCCGCAGGTCTGCGAACACGCTGTAGGCAAGAAGCGCAACCAGGCTCGCGCCGATGAGCCGCGGGAAGAATCCCGGCCCGAGGCGCCCCGCCGAGGACAGGTAGCTCAGCTCGGTGAATGCGATCCAGGTGTACCAGCTCGCACCGAAGAGCAGCGCGAGGAGGAATCCGGTGCGCAGGACCCGCCCGCCCATCGCCCCGCCGGCGGGATTCCGAGTCACCCGAGCGCTCCGTTCGTTACTTGATTGCGCCCGACTTCTTCAGGATGTCGGCGAAGGTGCCCTGCGTCCTGGTCAGAAAGGCACGGAAGTCCTCGCCGTAGAGCACGTTCTCGGTCAGCAGATGCTTGTCGATGTAGTCCTTCCACTCCGGGGTCTGGACAACCTTCTTAATCGTCTCGATCCACCACTGCTGCGCCTCCTTCGGCACATCGGGCGGCAGCACCAGGCCGCGCGGGAGTGAGACGCCCATCTCGTAGCCGAGCTCGGCGAAGGTCCGCACGTTGCCGAGCGCCTTGGGCGTCGACTTGCCGCTGAAGGCGAGTGCGCGCATGTCGCCCGACTGCAGCAGGCCCATCACCTCGCCCGGGTTCGACATCGCCGCATCGAGCGCGCTGGAGAGCAGCGCCGTGACGAGCTCGCCCTGCTTGTTGAACGAGACATAGTTGAACGTGAATCCGGCCTTTTCCGACAGGAGTTTCGGCACGATGAAATCGATGTTGACCGCGCCAATGCCCCCAATGGAGGGCGGCTTGGCTTTTGCCGCCTCGATAAACTCCTTCAGGTTGCGGAGCTTCGAATCCTTGTTGACGAGCAGCACCATGTCATCCGAGGCGAGCAGCGCCACCGGCGTGAAGCTTGCAGGCTGCCACGGCGTGTTGGCCTGCAGCGGCGTCGTCACGAAACTGCCGCTGGTCGAGGAGATGTGGTACGGGTTGCCCTTCTGGCTGAAAAGGTAGCCCCAGCCCTTGGCTCCGCTGCCCCCGGGCCGGTTCTCGGCGACGATGGTCTCGGGGTAGAGCTTGTATTTCTCGAGGATCGCGATCAGGTTGCGCGACATGATGTCATTGCCGCCCCCCGGCCCGAAGGCAATCGTCCAGTTGAGGCGCTTGCTCGGATAGGTGTCCTGGGCAAGCGCCGGGGCGCCCGACAGCATCAGGGCCGCAAGCAGCACGGCAGGCGCGGCGCGCCCCATGAGATCGAAGGTCTTGCTGAACAGCGTGCAGGGCATGACGATCCTCCTCCCAGAGACTCGACACGGTGGACGAGATAGTCTGGCCCGGCGAAAAGATTGTCAATCTTGGTTGCGCGAACGGCCCTATCGGCTAGAGGGAGTGACCTGCCTGCCCCCTTTGGCATCTTCCAAGCCACGACAACGATTCCCGAATTGCGTCGACCGTCGCCCCGATGGGCTCAGCCTTCATTTGCACGAGGTCGATGTCTTCGGAGTAGCGCAGCGGCTGCTTGAACAGCAGTTTGTGGATTGCCGTTCCGCCCCGGAACGCTATCTTGTCCTTCAGTGCCGGCGCATTGAACAGGTCGCACAACGCGCGACAGATGATCAGATCCTGCTCGATCTGCCTCAAGTCGGGCCAAGGCGCCTTGACACTCCATGCCTGCAGGAAGGCAGCGGGAATCATTCTGCGATCTCCACCGCTTCATTGATCATGAGCTTCCACTTGGCGTTTCGCTCGTTACCCTGCGCTATTGCTGCCACGATGGGCTTCACGGCGGGATCCAGTGACAGCGTCGTCTTGGCTTGCCTGACGAAGGGCTCCAGCGCACGGGCCTGGCGACCGTGACCTGCCCGTTCAAGCAGATAGCCGAGCCGACGCACAGCCGAGTTCTCGTACGCGGCAGCCGCCTTTGCCAGCGTACGCGGATTGGCCTTTGCGCCAATCTCCTTGGCGATCTGCGCGACGCCATTGATGCCGGCCGCCTTGTGGAAGTAGCGCACGCAGTCGAGCAGCGTCAGCTCGACGCCGGCCACCTTTGCGAAGCCGGCATCGCTCTTCATCTGGCCGACCAGCTCGGGCTTGTTGAGTTGAGCAAATGCTTCGGGACCCTGATAGAGAAATTGCAGGCGGTGACGACCCAAGTCGAAGTCACGCAACTGCCTCGGGACGACGACCTGGAAGACCATGCTGGCTTGATGCGACGAGCCGTGGAATGCCGCCGCGCGCAGCAGCGAAATGCGATAGTCGATCCCCTGATGCTTCATCAGCGGGTCGATCCACTTTACGGGGTCCGGCGCACCCGCGATCTGGTCTTCGGGGCGCAGGATGAGAGAGAAGCCGTGCCTGGGGTTCGCCAAGCGATGCTTGTTAATTGCCCGCGTGAGCGCCGCGGCTAGTGCCTGCGGCTTAAGGCCCAGCGCAGCGGCTACATCATTCCGGGAGAAGTAGGCGCGACCGTGCCTGAGCAGATCGTCAAGGTAGGGATCGAGGGAGGCCATCCCGTAACATACGCAAAACTCGACAAATAATCAATAATTTGGCATATGATTTGGGTTACTCCCATTCGATCATCAACGAGCCTTCTAACCGGTTGATTTGTACGGCACTAGACACTGCTCCGCAGTGTTTTTACCGTCACTATTACCGTCAACCTGCCCGGCATCAGCATTGGCGCGGGTTTGCGGGCGATCCGGCCGAAAGTGACCTTTCGAGATCGATGGAGATCTATCGGCTCCCGAAGCATTCGCAAGCCCTCCGCCGCACCCTGCCTTGAGCCTCGGACGAACATCGACACGCCGCGCCATCAAACGAGCCAAGTATTTGTCGCATATCACTTTTTCGTCAGATTTTTTACCGTCACCGTCGGCAAGGCCCGGAAGGACCTGCACCGGACCCGTCGGGAGCGCGCGGGCCTTCACTGACCGGTCGTGCACGGCCTCGAAAGCGGACCGTCACCCCGCAACCGGCTGAAAGGCGCGGATTCTTGGCGAAAGCTTGGCTCGGAGTTCCCGGTCCGCGACTCGAATGTCGTACTCGGACTGCAGGTTCAGCCAGAACCTGGGCTCCATGCCGAAGAACAATCCAAGCCGGAGCGCGGTGTCCGCGGTAATGGGGCGCTGGCCATTCACCAGTTCGCTGATCCTGCTCGGTGAGACATCGATGTCCGAGGCGAGCTGGCGAGCGCTGATGCCCATGGGCTTCATGAAATCCTCCAGCAGGATCTCGCCCGGATGAATCTCTTCTAGCAACTTGGCCATGTTCCGCACTCCTAGTGGTAGTCCACGATCTCGACGCGGTGCGCTCCATCCGGCTTCCAGACAAAGCAGATTCGCCACTGGTCATTGATGCGAATGCTGTGCTGGCCCTTGCGGTCGGCTTTCAGTGCCTCCAGCTGGTTGCCCGGTGAGATGCGCAAGCTGGCGAGTTCCGTGGCGGCGTGGATCTGAAGCAACTTGCGCCTCGCGACACGCTCGATATTGCGCAAGCGGGATACCGCGCGGCTGTGAAACAAGTCCTCGGTATCGGCGCACGCGAACGAGCGAATCATGCGCCAGTGTGATCTTCCGTACAGATTCCGTCAAGCGGAACACCCGCTGCCGCCCCGGGCCGTGGCACGCCGGTACGGACCGCGGAGGCCGCACTTCGGGGCTCGCGGCGGACCTGTCAACGGTATCCTCACCGGTTTGGCCAAGCCGAAGAACACCACTGCGCCGTTGCCGCCGAAGCGGGTGGACAGCGCCGGCGGCGGCACTTTCTTGAAACCTACTTGCTCCGGCAGATCCCAGTTGTTCGCCACCCACACGTTACCGGCAGGATCGACGGCGAGGTCCGTGAGGATCTGCAACCCGCCGAGGTAGCCGCCGGGCGGTGAAATCGGGTCGCCGGTCTTCAATCCGGGCGGGCAGTTTTCGGAACGCGCGCCGCACAGCTGCGTGACCGAGCCCGTCCCATTGACCACCCACACGTTGTCGTTGTCGTTGCCGTCGATGGCGATGCCCCAAGGCGCATTGATGCTCTTCCCGGCGTCAAACGGCGGCAGGATCGTGCCATCGGGCCGCACCATGGAAACGTCGCCGCCGGGATACTTCATCAGAAGTTCATACAGGCCGATTCACATCTTGGCGGTGACCTCGGCCTTTGCCGCTGGGTCTTCAAAGAAGCCTTCGACCTTCGATTTGAGCTTCTCCTCGATCAACGCCAGCTTCTCCCGTGTGTCGGGATGGCCGACGGTGTTGCTGATCCAGGCGTTGCCGAGGCTATCGATAGCGATGGCGCGCGGAGCGAATCCGACCTTGAACTGCTCGGCCTTGCCGAGATCGCTCGCCGGGAAGCGCGTCACCGTGTCGGAGCCGCTGTTGGTGACCCAGATCCGATCCTGCTGATCCACGGCGAGGTGGAAGGGCGCCTTGACCTGGAGCGTGCCGTCCACGGGTTTGCCATTCACGGTGCGGCCCAGGATGCGCCCCTTCGTCGCGTCTCCCTTCGGGAGATACACGATCTGGTCCTTTTCATTGTCGAGCGCAGCGAATAGGAAATTCAAACCACCTTTTCTCCATGCGCGACTGCATTGCCGGGCCGAGAAGCGGTGAATCGCGCGGTGTGTGGTGAAAGTCCTCCTCGCGCGCGGGTTTGTCGGTCTCCGCGTCGACCCGTGGGGGCTGATTTCGACGCACTTTGACCACCACACGCAAGCGCAGGCCGCGCGGGATCGTCGGCCCCGTTGCGGGACCGTTCCTGCCTTGAGTATCAGGCCGCCTGGAAAAGAGGCAGCGGCCGAGCCGATGAGCGCGGCGGGGCTCGCGCAGGCAAGCCCAGGTGCGTGAGTATCCTGACAATCACTGCAGGCGCTTCGATGGCGGCAATGATCTTGAACTCGCCGCCACACTGCGGGCAATGTTCGAGGTCGAGGTCGAACACGCGCCTGAGCAGGCGCGCCCAGCCCATGCGCGCCGATGTGTGTGCGTGCTCCTCGGCGTGTTCACTTGGTTTGTGCGCTGGGCCCGGCACGGTCGCGGCACGCAGCCTGGCATTCGGTGCCAGCACCCCGTGAAAACGGATCAGGTGCAGGCGTGGTCGCGGCACCCGCGCTGCCAGGCGCTGCATGAATTCCAGCGGCGACATCCTGATGTGCGTGGTGCCGTCGCGCCAGGGGCTCTTGAGTTGCAGCACGACCTCGCCCTTGGCGTTGCAACCGAGCCGCTCGTTGGCGATCGCCGGGCGGGTGATGTAGCGGCACAGGCGTTCCAGCTGCGCTCGCTCGCGCTCGCCGCAGCGCCCCCCGGCATGCAGGCTGAAGCCGTGCGCCTCGGCGCACAGGGTCGAGGTGGCTTTGTCGTCCCGACCGGGCACGGTGCGCAGGCTCAGCACCTTCTGCCAGAACGCCGCATTCGAGAAAGGCTTCGAACTCGTCCTTGACAAACCCGGGCACGCCCGTGCCGGCCCTGGCTTCGACCTGAGAGAGGAACGTCTCGAGGTGTTCGCGCACCAGGCAGTGCAGGATCGTCTCTTCCGGGCGCCGCCGCTCGTACCGGACCGTGTGCGCCGGCGCGGCGCGCAGCACGGCCTTGCGCTCCAGTCCCATCCGGACTGAAACGCGCGAGCCACGATCGCGCGGCACCGCGATCTCGCAGGCGACGCAAAAGGCGAGGCGAGGTCAACGACCGGCCCGGCAAGGTCGTTGAAGAGAAGTTGTTCAGGGCCCAAGTAACCATCGAATGGACTCGATCACCTGGCGGGCGTGAATCACAGCCAGCGAGGCGCATATTGGAAAGGCACGCAAGGACACGAAATCTCGCCCGGCATGATGCCCAGAGGAAGTCGAATGTGCTTTGGTCGGAAGAACAGCAAGTACCTGAGAGAAGGTCGTCTCGAAGACGTTCTGGCACTGATACAAGTACTGGCACTGGACAAGGACTCTCACCGTAGCGAAGACGGGCTCAGATCGAAGTCGGTTGCAGCAGGACCAAAAACGGACTATATTTAGTCTTCCAGTTTCGGGAGCGCCCGCATGAAATACTCGACCCAGATCAGGCCCATCAGCTATCTGAAGGCCAATGCCGCTGAAGTCGTGCGGCAGCTTGCCGACAAGCGCGAGCCGCTCGTGATCACCCAGAACGGCGAGGCCAAGGCCGTGATCCAGGACGTCGCCTCTTACGAGGAAACCCAGGAGACCCTGGCGCTGCTCAAGATCCTCGCGCTTGGCAACCAGCAGATCGAGAAGGGTCGGGCCACCCCGGTCCAGCAGGTGATCAAGCGCCTGCGGGGGAAAAGGGCGCGCGGCTGATGCGCTACGAGGTCCTGCTGACGGAGGATGCCGAGCGGGACCTGGAGGAACTCTACGACTACGTTTCCGAACACGACGCGCCCGGCAAGGCCGAGGCGCTCTTGCATCGCGTCGAGCAGGTGATGGAGAGCCTCGCCGCGCTCCCGGAGCGGGGGTCGTACCCCAGGGAACTCTTGGCCTTGGGGATCCGGGAGTACCGACAAACGTTCTTCAAGCCGTATCGCATCATCTACCGCGTCGTTCGACCTCGCGTTTATATCCTGCTCATCGCCGACGGCAGGCGCAACATGCAAACGCTGCTTGCTCGGCGCCTGCTCGGCGCGTAGCGTTCTCGCCCGCGCACGCGAGTGCGCTGAGCCAGGTCGCCGGGCCACTCGGCAACGACCTTCTCCAATTCGCACGTGCTATGCGAGAATTCCGGCCGCTTCCGGGGGTAGACTGACTACAGTTGGAGAAGGTCGCTTTCGTAAGAGGTTGATGCTTCGACGAACACGCCCGAACTCGAAATCTGTTGTACGGTTTACCGTACCGTGGGTTCGAATCCCGCCCTCTCCGCCAGATCAAGTAGGTCCGGTCCGGACACAGCGTTCAAGGGCATCGCTTGACCTCCATCAACGATCGCCACGCGCATCCCGGTTCAATGACAAGAGGAGCTGACCGCATCACCCGGCGGCGGGAGATGCGACGTTCAAACCAGACGAGCTCACTTGGCGCATGTGCATCGAGCCTCTACCCGCACCGACGCAGAGCGTATCGCTCGAGAGCAAGGTGGCATTCCTGTGCCAGCCGGAACACCATCCGGAGCGGACCGCCCACGTCGAACTCGTCCAGACACACATGTCCTGGGTCTTCCTGACGGACCGTCGCGTCTACAAGCTCAAGAAACCGGTCCGGTATCCGTTTCTGGACTTCAGCACGCTGGAGGCGCGGCGGCGCGACTGCCTCGAAGAGGTGCGCCTCAATCGCCGTCTCGCGCCGGATGTGTATCTCGGGGTCGTGGCGCTCACGCTGCAGGACGGGCAGGCGCTCGCGCTTGGTGGGTCCGGCGTGCCGGTGGAATGGCTGGTGGAAATGCGCCGCCTGCCGCGCGCCCTCATGCTCGACCAGGCGATCGCCGCGGGCAGGGTGAGCGAGGCTGACGTCGAGCGTTTCATGCGTGTGCTTGCGGCGTTCTACCGCAGCGCGACGCCCGAACCGATCGACGCGCAGGACTACCGGGAGCGGTTCGAGCGCGAAATCCGCCAGAACTACGAGGTCCTCTCCGACCCAAAATATGGGCTGCCGCGCGACACGCTGCAGCGGATCACCGCCGCGGAGCACGCCTTTCTCGCGGGCGGCAAGTGCCCGCTCGAGCGCCGCGCGGAAGCGGGCCGGATCATCGAGGCGCACGGCGATCTGCGCCCGGAGCACGTCTGCCTGTGCGATCCGCCCGTGGTCATTGACTGCCTGGAGTTCAACCGCCGGTTCCGCATCATGGACCCGGCCGACGAGCTCGCCTATCTGGTGATGGAGTGCGAGCACCTGGGCGCCGGGTTCGTCGGCGATTGGGTGTTCCTCGGCTACCATGCGCAGACTGGCGACCGGCCGGATCGGCGGCTCGTCGATTTCTACAAGGTGTACCGTGCCTCGCTGCGCGCACGGCTCGCGATCTTGCACCTCGAAGATCACGACCAGCGTGACCGCGACGATTGGATCGCGCGCGCGAAGCGCTACCTCGAGCTCGCGGCGCGCCACGCCCGATCGATCTGAGCGGGTGCCTCTGCGCTTACCCTTCGAGCAGTTCCACCAGCGAGCCGTCGTCGTGGATCTGCCGAATCGCCTCGGCGACGAGGGGCGCCGCCGCGAGGACGGCGAGCTTGTCGCGCGCAGCGGGCGCGGTTAGCCGGAACGGCGGAATGGTGTCGGTCACGACGAGGCTGTCGAGCGCCGGATCGGCCAGTGCGGCGTCGGCGCCGCTGCCGAAGACGCCGTGGGTGGCCGCGCCGTACACCCGCAGGGCGCCGCGCTCGCGGCATGCCCGGGCCGCGCGCACGATCGTCGTGCCGCTCGCCACCAGGTCGTCGATGACGATGGCGATGCAGTCCGCGACCGTGCCGACGACCGCATCGCCCGAAACGACCCCCTCGCTGCGCCGCTTCTCGAGGAACGCGCTGCCGACCGGCCGGCCGAGGCGGCGCTCGAGCGCCTCGCGAAAGGCGTCGGCGCGCTTCACCCCCCCGGCATCGGGCGAGACGACGGCGACCTGGGCGTCGGGCGCGAGTCCGGCGAAATGATCCACGAACAGTCGCTTCGCTTCGAGATGGTCGGTGGGAATACGGAATGCGTTCTGGTAGGCGGCGAGGTTGTGAACGTCCATCGTCAGCACCCGGTCGGTCCCCACCGCCTCGAGCAGGCGCGCGACGTAGCGCGTGGTCACCGGATCGCGCGGCTTGGTCTTGCGGTCCTTGCGCGCATAGCACAGGTAGGGCGTCACGGCTGTCACGCGCGCAGCCGACGCGTCCTTGAGCGCCCCGAGGAAGAAGAGGAGTCGCACCAGCTTGTCGTTCACGCTGCGTCCGGGTTCACCGTAGAGCGATTGCACGACAAACACGTCCTTGCCGCGCACGCTCTGGAGCGGGCGCGCCTTGTGCTCGCCGTCCTCGAAACCTCGCTCCTCATGCTGCGCGAGCGCGATCCCGAGGGCGCGCCCGACCGCTTCGCCGAAGGCGCGGGTGTCGTCGAGCGCAAAGAGCCGCAGATCTTCGAATCCCATCGCTATCCGCCAGCCGGGGAATCCGCCGCTAGTCTAAGCGCGATTCACGGACCCGGCCGCGGACCCGCTTGGGGGGCGCGCGCCGCACCGCAGGCCGGCCGACCAGCCCGCGCAGCCGCGCTGCATCGCTCATGCGGCTGCGAGCGCGACGAGCATGATCGCGATCGCCGCCGGGGCAAAGAGACGGATGTCGAGCAGCCATAGCCGCGCAAGCGCGCTTGAGCGCAAGCCCGAGCCCTCGATCGCCGCCGCGCGCGGAATGAACCAACCGACGAAGATGACGACCGCGATTCCGCCGAGCGGCAGGAGCACGTTGCCGGTGACGTAGTCCATGATTTCGAGGATGTCGCGCCCAAGGGATTCCACGTTACGCAACGCGCCGCTACCGAGCGCCGCCGGGACGCCTGCCACGAATGCGGCGATGCCTGCCAGGAGGCTCGCATTGAATCGCGAGAGCGACAGTCGCCGCATGCCTAAAGCGACAACCACTTCCAGGAGCGAGACTGCGGAGGTCAGCGCCGCCGCCGAGAGGAGAAAGAAGAATGCGGTGGCGAACCAACTTCCGCCCGGCATCAGCGCGAAGACCTGGGGCAGCGTGACGAATGCGAGCGCCGGGCCTTGCGCCGGGTCGATCCCGAACGCGAAGACCGCCGGGAAGATCGCGACGCCCGCCGCGATCGCGAAGAGCGTATCGCCTGCCGCGATCATCCCCGCGGCGCGGGGCAGCCGCTCGCCCTCGCGCACGTAGCTCGCATAGGTGACGAGCACGCCCATGCCGACACCGAGCGAGAAGAACGCCTGGCCGAGCGCGGCGAGATAGAGGCCGGGCCGTGCGAGCGCCGACCAGTCCGGCGCGAGCAGGAAAGCAAGGCCTCGCCCCGCACCGGGAAGGGAGAGAGCGTATCCCGCGAGGATAAGGACGATCGCGCCGAGGAGCGGCATCAGGATGCGGCTTGCCCGCTCGATCCCGCGCACAACGCCCAGCGCGACGACGATGACCGTCGTCAGCATGAACACGAGGTGCCAAGCCACCGGTTCGACTGGCTCCCGCAGGAAGGCGGCGAAGCGCGCCGCCGCCTCGCCGCGCGGCAGCCCGCGCAGATCCCCGCCCGCGTATCCCGCGAAATACTTGTAGGCCCACCCGGCGACCACCGAATAGTAGGAGAGGATCAGGAAGGCGCCGAGCACGGCACCGGCGCCCGCGATGCGCCAGGCGCGCGGCGCGCGGCCCGACGCAAACGCGGCGACGACGTCGAGGCGTGCTCGGCTGCCGAGCGCGAACTCGGCGAGCATCGCCGGGAGCCCGATCGCCACGACGCAGACGACGTACACAAGTAGAAACGCCGCGCCGCCGTTCTCCCCGGCGACGTAGGCGAAGCGCCAGATGTTGCCGAGGCCGACTGTGCAACCGAGGGTGGCGAGGACGAAGCCCGCGCGGCTCGCCCACTGCTCGCGTGGCGCCTCGCTCATACTCATTTCCTAGAGCGCGTCCATCTTCCGCCGCAGCCGCTCGGCAGTCGTGGGTCGCAGGGCGGCTCAGGGCTGGTCGTCCAGGGACCAGTGGCGGCGAAGATAGCCAACGATGTTCAGGTCGCAGTCGTGCGAGACGTAGGTCCACACCGCTTCGTCGTTGCGCAGCTTGCCGAGCTTGTCCGCGCGCAAGGCGACCGGTCCGAATGCCAGCTGGCGCTCCGCGTAGGTGCTGGCATTTTCGTCAGCGCGCGCGTCGTCGGCATAGACCAACCACTCGCGCGCGAATGCATCCTGCAGCCGCTCGAGCTCGTGCAGCAGTGGCTCGGGCACCGGCGCGGGCGGGTCGAGCGGGGTCTCGCCGCTCTTGGCGCGCCGCACCCAGCCGGAGTAGACGTCGTCGGCGATCGAGGCGTAGAAGCGGGTCTCGTGCGGAGAGAAATAGTCCTCCAGCATGAAGAAGCGCGCCGGGAACTCCCCCGCGCGCGACCCGGTGTACCAACCGTACGCGTTGCGCTCGTCGGTGAAGTACAAGAGTGCACACATGAGGCCCGGTCCGCGCGGGGCGAATGCGAGATAGGTCTTGGGTTCGATCATTGAGCGACGCCAAAAGGCCGGGCGGAGCGAAGTCTGCGCCTGATTGTCAACCTCGGTCGGTGCGGTCCAGCTGGACTTCTCGCACTGTGCGACGCGAAACCACCGCCACAGGCGCGGGCTGTCGGTCAATTCATCCTACCAGATTCCCGTCCTCGGACCCGTTCCCGGTACAGGAGCGGCGGCGCGAAGGCGGCGCCGCACGATCGCATTCGGCGACCGCCTTCAGCCCGGCGAGATTGCGGATGACGATCTTCCGGTGGCGCACCGTGATGAGGGTCGCGTCGGCGAGCGAGCCGAGTACGCGGCTCACCGTCTCGACCGAGATGCCGAGAAAACTCCCGATCTCGGCGCGGGTCATCGGCAGATCGAACGCGATCCGTGGCGCGCTCTCCCGTGTGAGGCGCGCCGAAAGCTTGACCAGAAACAGCGCGACCCGCGCTGTCGCGCTGAGAATGCCGAGCATCCACATGTTCTCGATCGTACCGTTGAGCGCCTTGCCGCATATCCGCGAAAGCAGGTGCGCAGCACGGGGTAGCTCTTGCACGAGGCGCTCGAGTTGCGCGAACGGCAGGATCGCCACCTCGGCGTCGTTGAGCGCCGTGACGTCGGCTCGGTGCACGCCGGCGTCGATACCCTCGGCGCCGATGACGTCGCCCGCCATCGGGAAAGCGAGCACCTGCTCGGCTCCGCCCGCGCTCACGCCCACGAGTTTGAAGGCCCCGCGACGCACCGCATACAGGGAGCGGAACGGGTCGCCGGTGCGAGCGAGCGACTGACCGCTCTTACAGAGGCGCACCGCAAACCGCACGTTCCCCAGGGCGGGCGATTCGAGCGACTCGGTTCCGATGAGTCGCCCGAGATCGGCCAGGTTGATCGAGGCTGCGGTGCTTCGGCCCTGCGGTTCGGTCGGGGAGCCCCACGCCGCATGCTCGTTGACGATGCGCGTGGACGGATCGGACGGCATTGCTCTCTCCGGCTCAGCGACGCGCGACGCTCGCGCGCGGCATGTCGCGCGAGGCCATCCGCGCGACGAGCTCGTCCATCGCCGCCCGCGCGTCCTCGCGGCTGCGGTACGGTCCACGGAATTCGGCGTCCTCGTTGAACGTGCGGCGCGCCGCCGCGCCGCCGCGCCGGATCACGTAGTAGCCGGGCGCAAGGCCCTGTCCGTCGCGGCGCCAATAGACGTGCCGTTCGGATCGCGCGTCGAGCAGCCGACATTCGCTGATGACCCGCACGATCTCGACTCCCTCGTCGCTGCCGATCGATACCATCATGCGCTCTTCATCCGTGGCACTTCGCGCGGCGCCGCGGGCCCACTCGATCCGAACTCACCAACGAGCCGCGCGCTTTGGTTTGGTCAGAATCGACGCGGCACTCGACCGTGCCATGCGACGCCGATGCGGTCCTCCGCGCGACGCGCTGATACCGCACTGAGCTTGCGCGGAGTTCGAGGAACAACTGTAGCCCGCCCGTCGAGGCGGCGACATAAGGGCGGACACGTACCCGCTGCGCGGACGTTCCGCGGCGGCCAGGGCGAGGTCAGTGCGGCGTCGTTCATTCGTCCCTCCGGGCGCCTCGAGCGCGGATCTCGCGATATGCATCGGGCCCCGGGGGATTCCCACGCCGAAAGGATTCCTCAGCGCGCATAACCTCCCGGATACATGGGCGAATGTCTATGCGAACGCGGTGGTGGCCGTCCGATTAGCCTGCGCGCGGCGGGTCCGGTGTTTCGATGAGGCCACAGGCGACGGCCGCCGCCGTGAGCTCGAAGGACGTGGCGAGGTCGAGCTTGCGCATGATGCGCCCGCGGTGAATCTCGACCGTGCGGTGGCTGATGCCGAGCTGCCGGGCGATCTCCTTGTTCGACCGGCCGCGCGCGGCGAGCGCCACGACGTCGCGCTCCCGTCGGGTGAGCGTGCCGAGCCGTCCGAGTATCTGCGCTTGTGCGGTGTCCTGCGCCCGCCGTTCGGCGTCGATCGTCAGCGCGCGCCGGACCGCATCGAGGAGCACGGGTCCGGCGGCCGGTTTCTGGAGGAACTCCACCGCGCCCGCTTTCATCGCCTGCACCACGGTAGGCACCGTGCCATGCGCGGTGAGGAAGACGATCGGCAGGCGGATCGCGCGCGCCGCGAGCGCCTCCTGCAGCGCCGGGCCGCTCATTCCGGGCATGGCGACGTCGAGCAGGATGCAGCCGCGCCAATCGGGCGCGCATTCCTGAAGGAATGCCCCGCCGCTCGCGAACGACCTTACGGAAAGGCCCGCTGCGGCAAGCAGCTGCGCCAGCGCGTCGCGCACCGACGCGTCGTCGTCGACAACGAAGACCGTCGGCGTCACGAGGCGAAGGGCAGCGTGAAGTGGAACTTGCCGCCGTGGCCGGGATGGGCCCAGATGCGCCCGCCGTGGGCCTCGATGAGCGTGCGGCAGATCGCGAGCCCCATGCCCACCCCTTCCGCCTTGGTGGTGAAAAACGGTTCGAACACCTTTTCCGCCTGGCCGGGCTCGATCCCGGGCCCACTGTCCGTTACGGTGACCTCCGCCATGCCTTCCGCAACGCGCGTGGTGAGCATGACCTCGCCGTCATTCAGGCCGGCGCTGGAAATCGCTTCAATCGCGTTGCGCACCAGGTTGACGACGACGTGCTCGATCTGGATGGCCGAGCACTGCACCGAGACCAGCCGCTCGTCCAGGCCGAACAAGATGCGTACCTTCGCGCGGCGCGCAAGCGGCGCCACGACCTCGCACGCGCCGCGCACGAGCGCATTCAGATCTTCGGCCTGCACTTCCACGCCGGCCTTCGCGGTGAGGCGCTGCAGTCCGTTGACGAAGCGGCCGGCGCGCAGCGCCTCGGCGGCGATCTTCTCCACGGTGCGCACGATGTGCTCCGGCAGCTGCGCGCCAGCGCTGGCCCACTGCAGGCAAGCCTCGGCGTAGCTGGAGATCGCCGCAAGCGGCTGGTTCAGTTCGTGCGCGATCATTGCCGCGAGCTCGCTCGCGGTGTACCGGCGGTGCAAGTGCGCCAACTCCTCGGTGCGGATCCGCAGCTTGTCTTCGGCCGCGCGCTGCTCGGTGATGTCGATGCCGGTGCCGAGGAGGTGCGAGACCTCGCCGCGCGCATCGTGCACGACCGTGTTCGACCATGCGATCAGATGTCGGCCGCCGTCGCGGTCAATCCAGTGGTTCTCCCACCGCACTTTCGACTCGCCCGCACGTAGCCGCTCGAACACTGTGTGCACGCCGTCCAGCTCCGCGGGCTCCAGGAGCCCAAGGTCCCAGAACGACTTGCCCGCGGCCTCCTCCGCGCGATAACCGGAGGCGCGCTCGCACGCCGGATTGAACCGGACGATGCGTGCGTCGGGGTCGAGCACCACGACCAGCGCGTCAGCGGTATCGAGCACGGCGGTGAGGAACTCGTGCTCGGCACGCAGCCTGTCCTCGGCGCGCTGGCGTTGCTCGACCTCCGCCTGCAGCGCCAGCGTACGCTCATCGACGCGGTGCTCGCGATCCGCCGCCATTTCGCGCATCGACGTGGAAGCTTTCGGTCGAGCGGAGCGGCTGACTTTCTTCTTCGGTTTGGATATTGGCATATGCGCGGCAGGCCGGCGTGCTCTCCCCGAGACGCGCCGGTGGACGGCGAACGGCGCGGCGTACTCTTGGTCGTGGTCCGGTGCTTTCTGGCAACTGGGGGAGCTTAAGCCAAACCCGTGCACGCCGTCATACCGCCTAGCGCGCGCGCCGTGAACCGCCCAACTCGAACCAGAGCTCCGCGTCCCCGTACAGTGCGAACCCCTGGCCGCCGGCCGAGGCCCAGCGCGTCGCGCGGCGACAGGCGGCCTCGTCGCAACCGGGTGCGCGTCGACTCGGAGGGTCGCCCGGCCTGGGCAGGCGCTTGCACTGCTCCGTCTGCCTGCGCGTCGGGTTGACGTTTCTCAACGTGGCGCCCGTGGCGGAGCTCAGAATCAATCTGGGCAACCGTCGCATGACCGGTGCAATAAGCCGTTCTTACCCCTGTGACCGGCTTCGTGATGTCGTTGTGGTAAAGGAGATCAGCGCATGGCCAAGACTAGCCAAGTATCCGCGCGCGAGGTCCGTCTGAAAGCCGCCGATGCGACGCTGGCGGGGGATCTTATTATCCCGTCGAGTGCGCACGGGGTCGTGGTGTTCGCCCACGGTAGCGGCAGCAGCCGCTTCAGTCCGCGCAACCGGTATGTCGCCGGTTTTCTGAATGAAGGCGGCCTCGCGACACTGCTCTTCGACCTGCTGACCGCCGAGGAGCAGGTGATCGACGAGCGCACGCGCGCGCTTCGCTTTGACATCGGATTTCTCGGCCGGCGCTTGACCGGGGTGGTGGACTGGCTCACGAGCCAGCCCAAGACCGAGGCATTGCGGATTGGGCTGTTCGGCGCTAGCACCGGGGCCGCAGCCGCGCTGATCTCCGCCGCGGAGCGGCCGGAGCGCGTCGCGGCAGTGGTCTCGCGCGGCGGTCGACCGGACCTCGCCATCGCGGACCTGCATCGGGTCAAGGCCCCCACGCTGCTCGTCGTGGGCAGTCTCGACACGACGGTGATCCAGATGAATCGAGCCGCCGCTGCGCGACTGCAGGTCGAGCATCGCATCGAGATCGTCGCCGGCGCGACCCACTTGTTCGAAGAGCCGGGCACGTTGGAAGAGATGGCGAGGCTCGCGCGTGATTGGTTCACGCGACACCTCGGCTAGCCGGAACGCGCCTGCCGCCTTTCCTCTCTCCCGCAAGCGGGAGAGAAGTGTCATTAACCACTATCACCGGCATGCTCGAGCGCGTTCGAGACGCGAGTATCGCGGACGAGGAAGAGGCGATGTTTCTTGATATTGGTCAACCCGCCTCCGTACGCTCGTAGCAGACTTCATCTTCAGGCATCTCGCGATAATGGACTATGGCACTCGCTAGGAATCAGCTGGCTGAGCTGGAACGGATCATCAAGGAACGCAAGGATAGCCTGCTCGTGGAAATCCGCGCGGAGGTCGGTCGCGCGCGGGACGAGAGCTACGGCGCGCTGGCCGGCCCGGTGCCCGACACCGGCGACGCGGCAACCGCCGATCTACTCTCCGATCTCGACAACGCGGAGGTCACGCGGGATCTGGGCGAGGTCCGCGACCTCGATTCCGCGCTTGCCCGCCTTGCGGCAGGAACGTACGGGGTCTGCATCGACTGCCAACGCGAGATCGACTTCGAGCGGCTTATCGCACACCCTGTCGCCGTTCGTTGTCTCGACTGTCAAGAGGTGCATGAGCGGACCTATAGCCACCCGGCCGAGCCGAAGCTCTGAGTGGCGCGTGACCGAACCGTGAGGAAAGAGGAGTCCCGAACTTCCCGAACCGGCCGCCCGCAGGCTGAATGGGAGAAATACGAGTGTACGGGTCCGCGCCGGGTAAGCACGACGCACTTCTGACCTGACCCGTGCGCGCGCGGCGCGCGGCGACGCGTTCGGGCTCGGGCCGGACGTGGACGTCCGTCTATTCAACAGTTGGGTGGCTTACGTCCCGTAATGGATGCAGCGTCCTATGATCGGTGGTACGAGACTCCCCGGGGCCGATGGATCGGTCGGCGCGAGGCTGCGCTTGTTCTTGAGAACCTGCAACCCCGTCCAGGAGAATCGCTGCTCGACGTTGGCTGCGGCACGGGATTCTTTACTCGCACGCTTGCGGGCTCAATTGACGGTCAGGTAGTAGGCGTCGACATCAACCCGGAGTGGGTGGACTATGCGCGTGGCCGCGATCTGGGCAGGGCATCCTACCAGGTTGCAGACGCACGTTCCCTACCGTATGCAAACGCGAGCTTCGACTTAGTCATGTCTATTGCAACGCTCTGCTTCATCGAGAACGAGGTTGCTGCGGCCCGCGAGATCCTTCGCGTCGCGCGACGTCGTTTCGTGATCGGCTTGCTTAATCGACGCAGCCTCCTTTGGCTGCAGAAGGGTAGGACCGGCGGCAGTGGAGGCTACCGAGGTGCGCATTGGCACACGGTGGGCGAAGCGAGGTGCTTGTTCCATGATCTGCCTGTACAGCGTCTTCGCGTGAGCACGGCCATACACATTCCGAGCGGCGGGCAGCTTGCGCGATTTGTCGAGCGTGTATGGCCGTCCTCATTTCCAAGTGGTGCGTTCATCCTTGTCGTCGGGGATATCACTGAGGCAGCGCATCCGCCACCTCACAACAGCATGCAGCGGACGCTGGCGCCGCCGCGCGTGAACCGGGGCGTTGAGCGACCACTTTCCGGTGAGTCGACTGTCGGCTTTAGGTAGACGTGGCGGCATTGAAGTTAACCCGGCGTCGTGGATTTCTGATCCCTTGACCTGGAAGATTCATTCATGGACGCGCCAAGCCCGCTCACTTCGGACCTGATCACAAGCGCCGAGGCCGGAACCCTGCCGGGATCGTTCCTGAGCCGCTGCGAGAGAACGCCGGACAGCGAAGCGTACCGTCAATACGACCCGGCGACGGTAGAGTGGAAAAGCTACCCCTGGCACGAAATGCGGGCACTGGTGACGCGCTGGCAGGCGGCGCCGGCACGCGAACAGCTTGCGCCCGGCGAGCGGGTCGCCGTGCTGCTCAAGAACAGCGTCGAGTGGGTGTGCTTCGACCAGGCGGCGCAGTCGCTCGGCCTGGTGGTCGTCCCGCTCTACACCACCGACAATCCAGGGAATGTCGCGTACATCCTGGGCGACTGCGGCGCCCGTCTGGTGCTCGCCGGCGAGATCAGCCAGTGGCAGGCGCTGGCGCCGCTTCGGGCGCGTTTCCCGCAGCTCGCGCGGGTGCTGTGCCTCGCCGGGTCGCCGGAGATGCCCGTCGCCGAAGACGTGCAGCTTGGTTTCGTCTCCGAGTGGCTGGCCGACAAATCCGGCCGACCGGCCGTTCACACCGCCGACCCGCACGCGCTGGCCACGATCGTCTACACCTCGGGCACGACCGGCCGACCGAAGGGCGTGATGCTGTCTCACCACAACATCCTGTCCAATGCCGAGGCAGTGCTGAAAATGGTGCCCGGCTACCGCGAAGATCTCTATCTGTCTTTCCTGCCGCTCTCCCACACCTTCGAGCGCACGGTGGGCTACTACCTTCCGATCATGGCGGGCAGCACGGTCGCCTTCGCGCGCTCGGTGCAGGATCTGCCGCAGGACCTGCTCACGATCCGGCCCACCATGCTGGTTTCGGTGCCGCGCATCTACGAGCGCGTCTATGCGAAATTGCAGCACGGACTGGAGGTGAAAGGCGCACCCGCCAAAGTGCTGTTCCGCTGGGCGGAGGAGATCGGTTGGCAACGCTTCGAAGCCGCCCAGCACCGCGGCGAGGCGCCCGGCCTGATCGCGGAAATGATGTGGCCGGTGCTGCGTCACCTGGTAGCCGATAAGATCCTCTCGCGGCTGGGAGGCCGGCTGCGGCTTGCGCTCTCCGGCGGCGCACCGCTCTCGCCCAGGCTCTCGCGCTGCTTCATCGGCCTCGGCCTGCCGCTGCTGCAGGGCTACGGGCTCACCGAAGCCGCGCCGATTGTCACCGCCAACACGCCGGAGAACAATGTTCCCGAGTCGGTCGGCATGGCACTGCCGGGCATCGAACTCAAGCTTGGCGACAAGGCGGAGCTGCTGGTGAGAGGCCCGAACGTCATGCTGGGGTACTGGAACGACCCTGAGAAGACGCGCAACGCGATCGATGCCGACGGCTGGCTGCACACCGGCGACGTGGCCCGTATCGCGGACGATGGCCACGTATTCATCATTGGCAGGCTGAAGGAGGTCCTGGTCATGTCGACTGGCGAGAAGGTGCCGCCGAATGACCTGGAGCTCGCGATCACCGAAGCCCCCTTGTTCGACCAGGCGATGGTGCTCGGCGAGGGCAAGCCGCATCTCGCCGCGCTCATCGTGCTCAACCCCGAGGCCTGGCGCGACTTCGCCCGCTCGCTTGCGGTGGACGCGGCCGATCCGAAATCGCTCGCGTCGCCCGCGGCCGCGCAGGCCGTGCGCGAGAGGATTCGAGGACTGCTGCGCGGCTTCCCGGCACACGCACGGGTGCGCGAGGTGTGGTTGACGCTCGAGCCCTGGACCATCGAGAATGGGCTCATCACGCCGACGATGAAGCTCAAGCGCCCGGAGCTGGAGCGGCGCTTCGCCGCTGAAATCGGCAAGCTGTACGCCGGCCACTATGCCCCCGCCTGAGCGCCGCGGCAGGACGCTCCCCGCACAGTCCCGAATGCGAACGTTGGTCGCACGCCGATGCACGCACGGGCGCTCGCCTTGAGCATGCTGCTCGCGAGCGGCGCGCCCGCCAGCCACGCACAGCCGCTTGCCGAGCAACTGCGCGCCCATGTGGTGCGGCTGGCAGGCGAGATCGGCGAACGCAATGTCTGGCGCCCACCCGCGCTGCACGCGGCCGCGGCTTACATACGCGACCAATGGCAGCGCCAGGGCCACACCGTCACGGCACAGCGCTACAGCGCCTACGAGGTGCCGAGCGACAACCTGGCGATCGCGCTCACCGGCACCCTGCACCCGTCGGAAATCATCGTCGTCGGCGCCCACTACGACTCGGTGGGCGGCAGCCCGGGCGCCAACGACAACGCGAGCGGCGTCGCGGCGCTGCTCGAGATCAGCCGGGCGCTGAAGGACGCCCCATTGCGACGAACGGTGCGGCTGGTTGCTTTCGTCAACGAGGAACCGCCGTTCTTCTATTGGGGCGAGATGGGCAGCGGGGTCTATGCCAAGGCGGCGCGCCAGCGCGGCGACGACATCCGCCTCATGATGTCGCTGGAAATGCTCGGCGCCTACCGCGACCTCCCCGGCAGCCAGCGCTACCCGCCGTTCTTCGGCTGGTTCTACCCGGATCGCGCCAACTTCATCGCCTTCGTCTCCAACATCGCCTCGCGCCATGTGCTACGGCGGGCGGTGGCGGCCTTTCGCGGCGTCTCCGCATTTCCTTCCGAGTCCCTGATCGCGCCGGGCATCGTGCCGGGCGTGTCCTGGAGCGACCAGCTCTCGTTCTGGCGCGAGGGTTATCCCGCCATCATGGTCACCGACACCGCCTTTTACCGCTACGCTCAATACCATACCGAGCAGGACACGCCGGACAGGCTCGATTACGCGCGCATGGCGCAGGTGGTGGAGGGCCTGGCGAAGGCGATCGTCTCGCTCGCCAACGACCAACGAGGGCTATAGCGTGCCATTCTTATGTGCCAATTCGCCTCTGCAAGGGACCCGGCTCCGCAAGTGGCGCATCTGCGCGCGGGGGCCTTGCCGGCCGCCGCGCGTCAGATCGTCAGCCAGCGCCACCGCGTTCATTGCCGCTGGCGCGGCGCTCTCATGAACATGCGGCGTTGCTGCTTCTGCCGAAAACAGTTTGACTCGTGTAAACCGGACCCCCGGTTTACCCGCATAATTCCTGGATGGAAATGCCTACCCGGTTCAACCTCGCCTACGTCATTTTCGCCGTATTCGCGATTCTGCTGCTGCAGCAATGGTGGCAGCAGTCGCAGACGGTGGAAGTCGTGCCCTACAGCGAGTTCGAGCAGCTCCTCAAGGATGGCAAGATCTCCGAGGTGCTGATCGGCGAGCAACGTGTCACCGGCAAGCTCAAGCAGCCTGACGGCCGCAAGACCGTTGCCGTCGCCATCCGGGTCGAGCCGGCGCTCGCCGAGCGCCTCTCGCAATACGACGTGCCCTACACGCGCGTGATCGAGAGCACGTTTTTCCGCGACCTCCTGTCGTGGGTGCTGCCCGCGCTCGTCTTCGTCGGCGTGTGGCTCTTCCTCGCACGGCGCATGGCGGGGCAGCAGGGCATGGGCGGTTTCATGAGCATCGGCAAGAGCCGCGCCAAGGTGTACGTCGAGAAGCAGACGGGCGTCACGTTCGCGGACGTGGCGGGCGTGGACGAAGCGAAGGCCGAGCTGCAGGAGGTCGTCGAGTTCCTGAAGGATCCCGGCAGATACGGTCGTCTCGGAGCCCGCATTCCCAAGGGCATCCTGCTGGTCGGCCCGCCGGGCACCGGCAAGACGCTGCTTGCGCGCGCGGTCGCGGGGGAGGCCGGTGTCGCGTTCTTTTCCATCTCCGGCTCGGAGTTCGTCGAGATGTTCGTCGGCGTGGGCGCGGCGCGCGTGAGGGATCTGTTCGAACAGGCGCGGCAGAAGGCGCCGGCGATCATCTTCATCGACGAGCTCGACGCGCTCGGGCGGGCGCGCGGCTCCTTCGGTCTGGGCGGCCACGACGAGAAGGAGCAGACCCTGAACCAGCTCCTCGCCGAGCTCGACGGTTTCGACCCGTCCACCGGCGTGGTGCTGCTCGCGGCAACCAACCGGCCCGAAATCCTCGACCCGGCGCTGCTGCGCGCCGGCAGGTTCGACCGCCAGGTGCTGGTGGACCGGCCGGACAAGAGAGGCCGCATCCAGATACTGAACGTGCACATCCGCAAGGTGCGGCTCGCGCCCGGCGTGGAGGTGGAGAAGGTCGCCGCGCTCACCCCCGGATTTTCCGGCGCCGATCTGGCGAACCTGGTGAACGAGGCAGCGCTGCTCGCCACGCGGCGCGGCGGCGACGCGGTGGCGCTGGATGACTTCACGCACGCGGTCGAGCGCATCGTCGCGGGACTGGAGAAGAAGAACCGCCTGCTGAACGAGAACGAGCGGCGCGTGGTCGCCTACCACGAGATGGGGCACGCGCTGGTGGCGATGGCGCTGCCCGGAAGCGACCCGGTGCACAAGGTCTCGATCATCCCGCGCGGCATCGGGGCGCTCGGCTACACCATCCAGCGCCCCACTGAGGACCGTTTCCTGATGACGGCCGCAGAACTGGAGAACAAGATGGCGGTCCTGCTCGGCGGCCGCGCCGCCGAGGAAGTCGTGTTCGGCCATCTTTCCACCGGCGCGGCCGACGACCTCGCCAAGATCACCGGCATCGCGCGCAGCATGGTGATGCGCTACGGCATGGTGACGGCCCTCGGCCACGTCGCCTACGAAGAGGAGCGCTCGCCCTTTCTGGCCGGAATCCCCGGCCCCGCGCCGCGCGAGTACAGCGAGGAAACCGCGCGCGAGATCGACATCGCGGTGCGCGAGATCGTGAAGGCGGCCTACGACAAGGCGCTCGCCATCCTGGCGCGCGAGCGCGCGACCCTCGAGCGCGGTGCGCAGCAACTGCTGGAGAAGGAAACCCTCGGGGAAGACGAGATCGCGGCGCTGAAAACGTCGATCGGCGCTTCGTCGTGACGCCGAACTACGGCAGCCGGACCGCGGGCTCGCCGCAATGGCGCAGGATTTCGGCCCGTGCCAGATCGCGCAATCTCACCGCGGCGGCGAACGCACCGAGATGGAAAGGCACCAGTGCGGGCACGCGCGTGAAGGTGCCCTCGGGAAAGAAAGCGAGCGACCGGCCGCGCGCCGCGGCGGCGGCCAGGCGGTTCGCGTCCTCGGCGCTTTGCCGTGCGGCGAAGCGCTCGACGAACTCGGCGCCGAGACGCTCCGGATAGACGCGTGGAACGAACTGTTCGCGCAGTTCGCGTTTGGCGACGAAGCTGTAGCGCAACGGCAACGCTGCCACCAGAATGACGCCATCCAGATAGCTCGCGTGATTCGACACGAGAATGCTCGGCCTGTCGCGCGGCAGGTTCGCCAGGCCGCGCACGGCGAACGGAACGCGGCACAGCTTAGCTCCGACTGCGCGCTGCGCGGTCGCCCATGCGGGCCTTCCAGCGCGTTCGTACAGATCGCGCTGCGCGCTGTTGAGCCGTGTAGCCCAACCGCAGGTAGACGTTGCCGCGGGCGCGCGTCCGCACGACGAGTCAGTGGCCGAACCGCGTGCCGCGACGCAGCGCGCAAATAGGCCAAAAGGCCGAGTCGGTGAGTTTGACATTGGTCATCTCCGCGCAACGCGTCAGATGCACACTGAACGCTCGCGCCGCTCGATTGCGGTGACCGGACGCAAGTGGTGCCAGTATAGTGCTCCATTCATTGGGGGACAGATGGAAACCTCCGACTACGAAGTCGTATGCGTAATCGACGAGCGCTCGCTCGTCGACTCCGAATCGTATCAGCACCGGTACCGTCGACCGCGCGGCAAACCGTTCGAGTCGGGCTTCTACGTCGTCATCCAGCCCGACCCGGACGCGCCGCCGCGCTATGACGAAAGCGCCGAGTTCATCGGCCCGTTCGAGTCGCCCGCGCTGGCCTGCGCGGCCATGGAAGGCCCCCGGCCGGACGACTCGACCTCGGTTGCTGCGCAGCGAGGAGCGCGCTAATACGGGCGCGCCCGGCAATCGTGTCCGGGCGGTAAGCGCGCGGCTCTACCCGAACTTCGTCAGGCAGTCGTCACCTGTGCGTGACGTTTCCGGCGAGGAGATGATGCGATGCGTTAGCGCTGCGGTCTCCTGGCCGCGGCGGCCCCCGGGCGCGGCGGCGGCGCATGGTGTGCCGCCCATTCCTTCGCCTTGGCGATCGCGATCCTGATGGCCTTACCCTCGTCGTAGCTTTCCTCGAGGAGGGCATTGGCGATCTCGATCGCCTTGCTCCGGACGCGCGGATCCAGGCGTCGCATCGAGGCCGGATAGCGCGCTTCGTTCCATGGCATACCTGTAACGTTCGCACTGGCGCGCAGCGGCGCCTTGACGGCCGTCAAACCTGGTGAAGTTTTATTCTGATATCTCTGCATGAGGCCCGGCAGGACGATAGGAGGCTCGAGAGCATGGCCGCTCCCGAAGGAAGCACGGATATGTCGCGCTCCGTCACGCGGGTGGTAATCATGGGGGGCGCCGGGCGCGACTTCCACAACTTCAATGTCGTTTACCGCGACGATTCGCGCTTCGAGGTGGTCGCCTTCACTGCCGCGCAGATCCCGGTCATTGCCGCACGACGGTACCCGCCTGCGCTTGCGGGCGCGCGCTATCCAGACGGCATTCCGATCGTCGCCGAGGAGGAACTCGAGACGGTGTGCCGCGACCGCGGCGTCGGTCAAGTCGTGTTCGCGTACAGCGACGTGACCCACGCCCTGGTGATGCACCTCGCCTCGCGAGCGCTCGCGGCCGGCGCGGACTTCGCGCTGCTCGGGCCGGACCACACCATGCTCCGGGCAAGCGTGCCGGTGATCGCCGTCTCGGCAGTGCGAACCGGCTGCGGCAAGTCGCAGACCGCGCGCTGGATCGCGCGGCGGCTGCGCGGCCGGGCGCTGCGCGTCGCAGTGATTCGCCACCCGATGCCGTACGGCGACCTCGAACGCCAGGCCGTGCAGCGCTTTGCCAGACCGGCGGACCTGGTCGCAGGCCGCTGCACGATCGAAGAGCGCGAGGAGTACGAGCTGCACATCGCTGCGGGTAACGTCGTGTATGCAGGCGTCGACTACGCGCGCATCGTCGCCGCCGCACAGCAGGAGGCGGACGTCATCGTCTGGGACGGGGGAAACAACGACTTTCCCTTCGTGCGACCCGACCTGCACATCGTGCTGGCGGACCCGTTGCGGGCCGGCGACGAAACCTTGCATCACCCGGGCGAGGCAGTGCTGCGCATGGCCGATGTGGTGGTCATCGCCAAGACCGACGCGGCCGCGGCAGCCGATATCCATCGCGTCACCGAGGCGGCGCGGCGGGTCAACTCGCGTGCGCGGATCGTGCGCGCCGCATCGCCGATCCGGCTCGATGACCCGAATGCCGTGCGCGGCAAGCAAGTCCTCGTCGTCGAAGACGGGCCGTCGACGACCCACGGCGGCATGCCTTACGGCGCCGGATACGTCGCCGCGATCCAGGGCGGCGCGGCGGCAATCGTGCATCCGCGCGCCTACGCCGTACCCGAGATCGCCGCCCTGTACGCCCGGTAT
>JAABRB010000205.1 GCA_011391185.1 Betaproteobacteria bacterium | reverse complement strand
TGACGCTCATGAGCGGGGTATGCAGCGCGGGCGTGACGTTCCAGATCACGTGGTAGCCGACGAAGACGGCCAGCACGAACACGATCAAGTAGAAGACGGTCGGGTCGATGGTTCCGGTCATCTCTCGTTCCTCGCTCACAGTATGTTCAAGAACTCCGCGGCGCGCACGCCGGGGATATACAAGGGGCTTGCCCCTTGTTCGAATTGGGGGATATACAAGGGGGCTGGAAGGGGTGAGGGGGCCCCTTCCTTTCCCCCTTGGCCCCTTGTTCGTGCAACCGGGGTTTGCTCCGCATGCTGAATTCGCCACCCGAAGCCGCCACAGCCGGCATTTTTCAACGCCTCGCTATCTCTTGACCACTGCGCCGTCGATGCAGACGAGCGCTCCGGCGATGATTTCGTCCTCCCGGTCGAGCTTGTGCTCCCCGGTCTTGGGATCGGCGAACAGCGTGATGAAGTTGAGCACGTTGCGCGCGTAGAGCGCACTGGCGTCCGCGGCCACGAGCGCCGGAAGATTGGCAAGCCCCACGATCTTCACGCCGTGTCTGAGCACGACCTTGCCGATCT
The DNA here is from genome assembly GCA_011391185.1 of Betaproteobacteria bacterium. Next base: position 6,009 of record JAABRB010000205.1, on the reverse strand, counting down.
CGGAGCCTTCCACATTGCCGCCCTGCTCGACAGCCAGGTCGACGATCACCGACCCCGGCTTCATTCCCTTCACCGTGTCCTCCCGGATCAACCGGGGCGCCGGGCGCCCGGGAATCAGCGCCGTGGTGATGACGATGTCGGCCGATCTCGTCCGCTGGTCGACGAGCTCCGCCTGCCGGCGCATCCAGTCAGCGGGCATGGGGCGCGCGTAGCCGCCCGCGCCTTCCGCAATCTCCCGCTCCTCGTCGGTCACGTAGGGGACATCGAGGAACTTGGCGCCGAGCGATTCGATCTGCTCCTTCACCGCCGGACGCACGTCCGATGCCTCGATGACCGCGCCGAGGCGCTTGGCGGTCGCGATTGCCTGCAGCCCCGCCACGCCGGCACCGAGGATCAGCACCCTGGCGGCCTTGACGGTTCCGGCAGCAGTCATGAGCATCGGCAGGAACCGGCCATATTCGTTCGCCGCGATCATCACCGCCTTGTAGCCTGCGATGTTCGCCTGCGACGACAGCACGTCCATCGATTGTGCCCGCGTGGTCCGCGGCAACGATTCGAGGGCGAAGCCGGTGACGCCGGTTTTTGCGTAGCTTTCGACAACGCCGCTGTCGAACGGGTTGAGCAGGCCGACGAGAATCGCCCCCCGCTTCATCTTCCCGACCACGTCGGCGTCCGGACCGCGCACCACCAGCACGATATCGGACTGCGAGAGAACGTCCGCCGCCGCGCGCGCAATCGTCGCGCCAGCGGCCTCGAATTCCGAGTCCGGAATGTTTGCGCCCACGCCCGCGCCCGTCTGCACGAGCACCTTGTGGTGGCCGCCGGCAACGAGCTTCTTCACCGTCTCGGGCGTCGCGGCGACGCGCGCCTCACCCGCACGGGTCTCGGCGGGAATACCGATCAGCATGCTTTTCCCCCTTGCTTTCTGCTGCTTGCGCGCCGGGAGGCGGGATGATTCTAGTGGCCGTTATTGTGGCCGGCGCGACGAGTGGGCCGATGATACAACAGGGCCAGCGGCCCTGACCATTGCATGGATCAATTGCGTGCCTGCGCGGAGTGTGCGCAACCGCAGCTACGAACCGGCGCCGGCTCGCGACAGCGGACTCACCGTCCGCTCCAGCACGTCGAACACGATCTGCACGAGAATGGCCATTGCCGCCGCCGACGGGTTTTACGAACCGGCGCCGGCGCGCGATAGCGGACTCACCACGCGCTCCAGGACATCGAAACTGATCTGCACGAGAATGGCCATTGCCGCCGCCGGTAGGGCCCCGGCGAGCATGAGGGTCGTGTCGTTCAGCGCGAGGCCCTGCACGATGCGCTCCCCGTAGCCGCCGGCACCGATGAACGCGGCGATCGTCGCCGTGCCGACGTTGATCACGGCAGAGGTCTTCACGCCTGCGAGGATCGTCGGGGCCGCGAGCGGCAGCTCGACGAGCAGGATGCGATCGCGCGCCGACAGGCCGAGCGCCATGGCCGCCTGGCGGAGGCTCGCGCGGATTCCCGAGATTCCGGCGTGCGTGTTGCGCACGATCGGCAGCAGTGCGTAAAGAAAGAGCGCGACCAGCGCGGGCAGGATGCCGATCGCCCCCAGCAGCGCGATGAGAAAAGCGAAGAGCGCGAGTGCCGGGATCGTCTGAATCACGCCGACCACCGCAAGAATCCCCTGCCCCGCGGCAGGCATTTTCGCCGCGCCGAATCCGAGGGGCACGCCGATCAGGACCGCCACGGCGAGCGAGGCGAAAACGAGCACGAGATGCTCCCGGGTGAGACGGGCAAAGTCCGCGCCCCAGATCGCGCTCCACAGCGTGCCCCTTCCTGCCGTCGCGGCCCTGGCTGACCCATCGAAGTAGAGCCGCGCGGCCCCGGCGAAAGTCCGGCCTTCCAGCTCGGCCGCGGCATTGAGCCGGATCATGCGGCCGACATCGATCTTTCCTTCCAGCGCGAGGAGCGCCTGCCACGCCTCTGGAAAACGCCGCGGGACGTCGACGCGGTGAATGAGCACCGCATCGTACCTGGGAAAGAATCCGCGGTCGTCGTCGAGCGTGCGCAGATCGAACCGCTCGATCTTCGCATCCGTGGAGTAGATGTCCATGACGTCGATGCGGCCCGCGCCGATCGCCTCGTACGCGAGCCCGTGATCGAGCGCCGGTGGCGTGCGCTGCGGCAAGCCGTAGGCCGCCTTCACGCCAGACCAGCCGTCGGGGCGCGCGATGAACTCCGGTCCGAAACCGAGCCGCAATCCAGAATGAAGAGCGAGGTCGGAAATCGAGCGTATGCCCAGCTTCTGCGCCTGGCTCGCGCGCATCGCAAACGCATAAGTATTGTTGAACCCCAGCGGCGCCGCGACCGCGAGTCCGCGCGGTGCAAGCGCGCGATTGAGTTCCTCCAGCGTCGGGTTGCCTTCCAGTTTGAGGATCTCGCGCGCGATCGTCCCGGTGTACTCGGCATAGACGTCGATTGCCCCGGTTTCGAGCGCCGCAAACACGATCCCGGTCCCGCCGAGGCCCTGCCGGTGTTCGGCCTGCCGGCCGGCCCGTACAGCGCTCTCGCGGATGATTTCCCCGAGGATGTAGGACTCGGTGAATCGCTTCGATCCGACCTTCAGGACCTCGTCCTGCGCGTGCGACCCGGCACCGGACACGCACAGGAGCGCAAACAGCACGGCGCGCGCGGTCATGCGGGCTCGACCTCGGACATGAACTGCAGCGCCGCGAGCCGCGCATAGAGGCCGCCGGCCCGCATGAGCTCGGGGTGCGTGCCGGAGGCGACGATGCGGCCCTGGTCCATGACCACGATACGGTCGACCCCCTGCACGGTTGCGAACCGATGCGCGATGATCAGCGTGGTGCGGCCCTCCATGAGGCGCGCGAGCGCCAGCTGGACGTATCGCTCGCTCTGGGCATCGAGCGAACTGGTCGCCTCGTCGAGCAGCAGCACTGCGCGATTGGCAAGCAGGGCGCGCGCAATCGACAACCGCTGCCGCTGACCGCCGGACAGGCGCACGCCACGCTCCCCTAGATACGCATCGAGCCCCTCGGGAAGGCGCTCGATGAACTCCATTGCGTACGCCGAGCGACACGCATCCAGCACCTCGGCGTCGCTTGCGTCCGGCCTCGCATATCGAACGTTCTCACGCACCGACGCGGCGAAGATCACGGGATCCTGCGGCACGAGTGCGAAGCGGCTGCGAACCGCGCGCGGATCGGCGCGCCGGACGTCGCAGCCGTCGAGCCGGATCTCGCCCGCGCCGGACTCGTAGTAGCGGAGCAGCAATTGGAAGACCGTCGACTTGCCCGCCCCCGACGGTCCCACCAGCGCAACGCGCTCGCCGGAGCGCACGGCGAGTGTGAAATCGGCAAGCGCCGGATCATCCGGACGCGACGGGTAGCAGAAGGTCACACGCGCCAGATCGATCGCCCCGCGCGGCGGGTCGGGAAGCGCAACCGGATCGGCGGGCGCGCGGATCCCGGGTTCGGTGGCGAGCAGCTCCATCAGCCGCTCCGTCGCGCCGGCGGCACGCTGCAGATCGCCGATGACCTCCGATATGGCCGCCGCCCCGCCGGCCACCAGCACCGCGTAGAACACGAACGCCGATAACTGCCCCGCGCTCAGGCGCCCGGCCAGCACGTCGTGGCCACCGATCCACAGGATGACCCCGACCGATCCGAAGGAGAGCAGGATCACCATGGCAATCAGCGCTGCGCGCTGCCGGATGCGCAGCACAGCCGTGCCGAACGTGCTCTCGACGCGCTCGGCAAACAGCCGGCGGTCGTGCGGCTCGTGGCCGTAGGCCTGGACGGTGCGAATCTCGTGCAGCGCCTCGTCGACATACGCCGAAACGTCCGCGACGCGATCCTGCGTGGCCCGCGACAGCCGCCGCACGCGCCGGCCGAAGAGCAGAATGGGCACCACGACGAGGGGCACACCGAGTACCACCAGCGCAGTGAGTTTCGGGCTGGTGACGATGAGCATCACGAGGCTGCCCGTGGTGATGAGGAAGTTCCGGACTGCCACCGACGCCGAAGAGCCGATCACGATCTCCAGCAGCGCGGTGTCGTTCGTGAGACGCGAGATCACCTCTCCGGTGCGGGTCGCCTCGAAGAACGCAGGAGGCAGGTCGAGGATGCGGCTGAATGCGGCGCGCCGCAGGTCGGCGGTGATCCGCTCACCGAGCCACGACACCGAGTAAAAGCGGGCGAAGGTCGCGATCGACAGCACCCCGACCACCGCCAGCAGGCCGATCAGCGCGCGGTCGAGCGACGCGGGATCGCGGGACGCGAAGCCGGCATCGATGACCTGCCGCAACCCCTGTCCGAGTACGAGCACGCAGCCGGCGGCGACCAGGAGCGCCACGACCGCCACGACGATGCGGACGCGATGCGGCTTGAGGAACCTGCCGATCTGTATGAGAAGCCGCAGATCGCTGCTCGCGGGTCGATCGGGGATATTGTCGCGTCTGCGCGCCATGGGGGCCTTGAGCTTCCGTCCGGGGGTCCTGAATCAGGTCCGCGGAGTCCGATTATCACCAATGACCGCGGCGCGCGCGGCCGCGGCGCGCGCCGAACGCCGCAGGTACAGGTTATTGGCCGCGAGCGCGCCGATCACTATCGCGGCACCCACCAGCTCCGACGCGACGAATCGCCGCCCCTGCAGAAACCCGATCGTGAACGTCACGACCGGAATGAGGTTGAGCATCAGCATGGCGTTGAGCGTCCCGATGCGCCGGCTCCCGGCGTTCCAGCAGATGAACGAAGCCGCCACGCCGATCACGGCGAGAAACGCCAGCTCGCCGCTGACCGCCTGCACGTCGCGCCAGGTCGGGATTTGCGCGATGCCGAGCGGGACGAGTGCGGCGGTCACGAGGACGAGTCCGATCGAGCCCGGGATCAGCGTGAGCGCAGTCAGCTTGAGCGCCGACCAGCCACGGAACATTTCGGTGCCCATCGTGTAGACGACCCAGCACAGCGCGCCGGCGAGGACGAGGACATCTCCGAGCAATGCATCGCGCCCCGGTGCAATCGCGTCTCCGCCGCGCGTCACGACGAGGACGACGCCGGCAAAGGCGGTCGCGATGCACGCCAGGGTGAAGCGCGCCGGCCGGCGGCCGCGCACCAGCCAGTCGGCGATGGCCGTCATCGAAGGCTGCAACGAAGCAATGATTGCCGTGTGCTCCGGCCCGGTGATCGAAAGCCCGGCAAACACCAGAAGCGGCGATCCGGTCATGCCGACCAAGCCGATCAGCGACGCCGGCCACAGACGCCCGTAATAGCGCAGGGATTGCGGACCCTGCAGCACCGCGACAATCGGGACGAGGAGCAACGTTCCCAGCACGTACCGAATGGCCGACACGTGGTAAGGGTCGACGAACGCGAAGGCGCTCTTGGCGATGGGGAACTGCGCGCCCCAGACGATGACCGCGGCAATCGCGAGCGCGGCGCCGCTGGAAAATTGTAGATGCATCGACTTGTGGATGGATCGAATCGACGGTCCGGGGGAACGCCGAAGGCTACTCGTCGCGGCCAGGCGTGCCGCCCGTGCTCACGCCGCGAGACGCTTGTCGAGGGCGACGATCCAGTGCTGCACGGGCACCTGGGATCCGGACGCGAGGTGCACGAGGCATCCGATGTTCGCCGTGGCAATCAGGTCGGGCATGCCGGACTGCAGGGCGGCGAGCTTGTTCCGCTGCAGCGCCTTCGAGAGCGTCTCCTGCAGGATCGAATAGGTCCCTGCCGAGCCGCAACACAGATGCGCATCGGGCACCGGTGTGAGCCGGAATCCGGCGCGAGCGAGGATGCGCTCGACGACGCCCCGCACCTGCTGGCCGTGCTGCAAAGTGCAAGGGGAATGAAACGCCACACGCGGCCCTTCACCCGTTGCCGGTGCGAGCCGGTCGCTCTCGGGCTCCAGGACCTCGCACAGATCGCGCGCGAGCGCGCTGACACGGCGCGCCTTGTCGGCGTATTTCGGATCGCCGGCCAGCAGATTCCCGTACTCCCTGACTGTCAC
>JAABRB010000204.1 GCA_011391185.1 Betaproteobacteria bacterium | reverse complement strand
GTCCCGCGATCGTGGCGGAAGGGAGTGAGGCTTTTCGCAGAGTCCTCGCTGACCCATCGTTCCGGGCTGCGATCAAGGCCGAAGCGAAGACCAAGGGCGTTCCGAACCGCTTTTCCTATCACCAGATGGATCACCTGCGCATCCAGTCGGTGGAGAAAGACACGCACCGGGATCTCGTCGATCGCGTCGTTGGCGAACTCGCCCGCGCGGCCGGCAAGGATCCCTTCGACTGGCTGCTCGACTTCGGCCTCGAAGGCGAGCTCGACGCGATGTTCGAGTGCAAGCTTTTCAATACCGACGAGGACGCGGTGAAAAAGCTCTTGCGCCATCCCGACGCGGCGATAACGCTTTCCGACGCGGGCGCGCATCTCTCGTTCCTGTGCGATGCGGGCTTCGGCTTGCATCTCTTCGGGCACTGGGCGCGCGATCGGGGCGATCTCACGCTCGAGCAGGCGGTGCAGGCCGTCACGAGCCGCGCCGCGGGCGCCTACCGTATCGCGGATCGCGGTCGGCTGGCACCCGGGGCATGGGCCGACCTGATCCTCTTCGACCCGGACACCGTCGGCCGCGGCGAGAAGCGCCGTGTGCAGGACCTGCCCGCGGGCGCGAGCCGCGTGGACACCCCCGCCCTCGGGCTGCACGGCGTCTGGGTGAACGGCGTGCACGCGGTGGATGCCGACGGTCCCGTTGCGGATTGCGGGCGGCCTGGCAAGCTCCTGCGCGAGTTCAGCGCCTAGTACCTTTGTCCTTGTATACGGAGCATTCCATGACTGATGCGACACGCTTCGATCCCGGCTCGCTTCGCGTCCGGGAAGGGCTCGACCGCGAAGTGCAGCGTGCGTGGTTGCGGCTCGCCTCGCCCGGAACGTGGTGGACCGGCGCAGAGCGCGTGGCCATCGCGGCGGAAGTGCGCAACGCACGATCGTGCAGCCTGTGCCGACAACGCCAGGAGGCACTGTCGCCCTACACGGTGAGTGGCGATCACGATACGTCGGGCGCGCTGGCACACCGTTTGGTCGAGGTCGTGCACCGCATCGTGACGGACGCAGGCCGGCTCAAGCAGAGCTGGTTTCGCGCGATGCTGGACGGTGGTGTCAGCGAAGAGCAGTACGTGGAGACAGTGGGCGTCGTCGCGCTCGTTACGGCGCTCGACACCTTCGATCATGCACTGGGGCGCCCGCGGCGCGCGCTGCCAGCGCCGCAACCGGGCAATCCCCACAAAGCGCGGCCGAAGGGCGCCAAGCGCGACCTCGCCTGGGTGCATACGGTTGCGCCACAGGACCTGACACCCGACGATCCCGATCCCTATGCGGCGCACGGCGAGAAGAACATCCATCGTGCCCTGAGCCTCGTTCCCCAGGAGGTCTTCAACTTCTTCGACCTCGATGTCGAGCTGTATCTTAAAGACCACGAGATTCGCGAATTCGGCACGGAGCACCGCGCGCTGACGCACGCGCAGATGGAGCTGCTCGCGGCGCGCGTGTCGGCCCTCAACGGCTGTTACTACTGAACGGTCAGCCATACCGGGCTGCTCCGTGCGAGCGGCCAACATGCAGGCCAGGAGCTCGAGCTGGACGCCTTTCTCGATGGCGACGGCGAGGGTACCGGCGTGCCGCATGCGGCGACGTTGATCGAGTTTGGCGAGGCGGTGCTGGGCGACGACGCGAACCGGCAGGCGCGCGCCCGGCAAAGCGTCTATGACGTCCTGGGTTCGGAGGGACTGGTCGACGCAGCCGCGATCGTCGCGTCATTCAACGCCGTCGTGAAAGTAGCGGACGCCACCGGCATTCCGCTCGAGGATTTCAAGGAGGCCGCGACGCAAGACCTGCGCAAGGCGCTCGGGCTCGAGCGCTTCAACAACAACGCCGGTCCCGGGTAGCGATCAGAGGCGCGTCAGCGCGCGCGACCGGCCTTCTCCGCGGCAAGTGGCGCAGCATCCAGCGTGCGCATGAAGAGCTGCATGCCGTAGTGGAGCGCGACGAAGGCGCCGAGCTCCATGATCTGCGCCTCGCTGTAGTGCTTCTTGAGCTCTGCGTAGAACGCGGCGTCGACCTTGCCGGGATCGAGATACATCTGGTCCGAATACCTTAACGCCAGCTTCTCGGCCTCGGTGAAGCGCGGATCGTCGTCGTAATCGCCCGAGCCCGCGTCGATCGTGGCCTCGTCGAGCCCCGCCTCCCGTGCCTTCGTCGAGCGCAGCGCCGAAAAATAGCGGTCGCCGGCGAAGCGTGCGAGCTGCACGCGCACGATCTCCTTGAGCCGGTGATCGACGTTGCCGGCTTCGTGCGACATGAGCATCGCGCGCAGGATCGACTTCGCGTAATCGGGCATGCGCGCGAGGATCCGCGGGAACAGCGCATCCGGCACGCCGAGCCGCTCGCAGCGCTCGATCAGCTCGCGCAGCTCCGGATCGGCGATCGCCTCGCGCGCCAGCGGTTCGATATGCGGCATCAGTCCGCGCCCGACAGCGACACCGGTGCCGCGCCATAGAGGCGCTCGGACTCTTCCTGGCTCACCAGCCGGCCGTCAGGAGAGAACATCGGGTAGAACTTCAGTGTCCCGAAGAACGTGTGATACCCGATGTTGAAGCCGATGTACGCGCCCAGCTCGACGATCTCGTCGTCGGAGTAGTGCTTGCGGAGTTCGTCGTAGAACGCCGCATCGATCGCCTCCGGATCGGTGGCCATGAGGTCCGCGTAACGCAGCGCGATCTTCTCCGCCGGATTGAAATTCGGGCTCGCCTGGTACTTGTTGATACCCTCGTCCAGGTGCTCCTCGGTCAGGCCTTGCCGCTTCGCCGAAGCGGACCGGACATTCCCTCAGTAGCTGCAGGAGGCCATCCGCGAGAGCAGCACGCGGATGATCTCCTTCAGGGTGTGACTTACGCGGCCGGTGTTGAACACCGTGTCCCACGCGACGAACATCGATTCGGCCAGGTCGATGTTGTGGCCCATCATTGCGTGGAAGCCCGGATCGGGCGCCCGGTGCTCGAGGCACTTGTCGATGTACGGCTTGAGCTTCGTCTTCTTCAGCTCGTTGATGTCAAGCATCGTGATGTTCGGCATTGCTCCTCCGCTGAAAATATTGACGCGCGCCCGATATCAGGCGTGCGCCTCGATCGCTTTCTTCAACACCTGCTTGCGGTCCACGCCCGTGCGCGCCTCGACCAGTGCGCCGTCCTTGAAAAAGAGCAACGCCGGCAACCCGCGCACGTCATAGCGCTCGGTCAGCGCGCGGTTGCGGTCCGCGTCCACCTTGCCGACGAGCACGCCCGGAGGCAGCTCGTCCGCGAGCCCGTCGAGGAGCCGCGTCATCTGCTTGCAGGGCACGCACCACTCGGCCCAGAAATCGACGAGCGTGAGTCCGGGGCGCCGCAGCACCTGCTCATCGAAGTTGCCTTCGTCGAATTCGGGAAATCCACTGCCCACGAAGCCGCCCCGTTTCGCTACGCCCGTTGCCCAGGCCCGGACAGGGGTGGGCTGATCACGACCCCACAATATAGGAAGCGAGCGACTTCGGTCAACGTCCTGCCGGACGCGGATCACGCGTGGAGAACGGTCTCCACGCGGGTGGAATCCGTCCGGGGCGGTGCGTTCTCACGACCAATCAGCTCTGGTTCCACTCCACCCGTTCCTCGTTCGGACCTTCGCGTTCGTAGTACCACCTCAGACCCAGGGGTTCTTCGCTCAGCACCGTGGTCTTGAAGCTCCGCCAGGCCTGAATCTCGAAGTAGTCGAGCGGACCACCGTGAGAGCGAAGCCGATGCGGCACCCCGGGAGGGAAGTACACCAGCGTGCCGGGTTCGAGTTCGCGGGATTCCTTCTCCACTTCGACCACACCGCGACCCTTGAAGGTCATGTAGCAATGTGCCGCGCCGTCGGGATTGGCGTCGGTGCCACTGTGCGCGTGGTAGGGGGACCCGCCGCCCTCGACGTAGTGCATCTCGCCGGCCTGAATGGCATTGGTCGACGTGAGCCGGCTGCCGTTCTTGAGCCTGACGCTGGACTCGGCGCAGAAGCGGCGAACGCGGCCGCCGCTGGCATCACTCAGCGCGCGGAGGGACTTCCGGTTGAAGAAGTATCCGGGTCCTCCAGACAGCCCGGCTTCGACGGCGGCCGGAGGCTTCGGCACCACCATGTGCAAGAGGTCCATGTCGGAACCGGAGGCCTCGAAGCGAGCTGCATCGCCCGGCTGGAGCAGGACGCCCGCGCCCTCCTCGGCTTCGTGAGCCTTGTTTCCGTAATGAACGACGCCGTGGGCGGGAGCCATGACATACAACAGGTGATAGTCGTGGCCCGCCTGAACGTCAAACCGCCTCCCTTGCGAAATCGTTCGCCTGTAGACGGTCAGATTCTTAGAATCGCAGAGCGCCGGGCTGCAGAGCGTCCTTTCCGTTCCGGATTCGACTCGCCTGGCTTCGGCAGTGTTCGAATTGATGATTGAAATGTCGTGAATAGTCGCCATGCCTTTTCCTCCTGTCGAACCGGAACGATCCGGGGCCGCACTGCCGACCGGAAAGCGCTCGCGCAACTCTACCAACAAGATCGTTCGCCAAGTGATACAGGAAGTGATAAAAGCGATTCGGTTTGGCGATCGCGACCCGGCGCCGGGATCGGGTCACGCGCAGGCACCATTCCCGGACGCGGAGGCCGGGCACAACCATGCTGTACCAGGATCACACCCCACTGCAGATTGCCGGTCAGCTGCTCCTGTTGTCAGGCGCACCATGAAGCTCAGTCAACTGCGCCACCTGGTGGCGGTAGCCGAGGCAGGCACGATCCGCCAAGCGGCCAAGAATCTCTATCTGTCCCAGTCCTCGGTGACAAAGAGCCTGCACCAGCTCGAGGAATACCTCGGCGTCGAGCTTCTGCACCGCACTGCGCACGGCGTCACGCCGACCGCCGCCGGCAAGTCCCTCGTCGTGCGCGCAAAGGTGATCGAGGCGGAGCTGCGCCAGGCGCGCAACGACCTCGAGACGGTGCGCGGCACTGCGGCAGGCGAGATCCGGGTAAGCGCCTCGCCCACGGTCGCGATGGCGCTGCTGCCGAAAGCGGTGCTCGCCTTCAAGCGCACCCGGCCGCAGGTGTGCTTCCGGATCCAGGAGGGTGTGTATCCGGACGTGCTGCCGGCGGTGCGCATGGGCGAGCTCGATTTCGCGATCTGCCTGGTGCCCGAGCTGCCGCACGACGAGGAGTTGCACTTCGAGTTGCTGCTGCGCGACTACCTGACGCCAGCGGTGCGTGCCGGTCATCCGCTGGCAGGCCACGGCAGGCTCACCATGAGCGAGTTGCAGCGGCGCAAGCTCGATTGGGTGATTTACCGGCGCGGTCCCAGTGGACGCGACATCTATGAGCAGACCTTTCGCGCCGCCGGCGTCGACCCGCCGAAAGGCACGATCGAGTGCACCTCGTTCGCGTGCGTGCTTGCGCTGGTGGAGAACAGCGACTGTGTGACGCTCCTGCCGAAACAGCTCTTCGCAGAGCGGCAACGCAGGCTGGCGGTGGTCCCGCTCACCCTCGCGTCGGACATGCCGCCGTGGAACGTGGCAGTGATCTCGCGTGCCAAGCACCAGCTGGCGCCGGTGTGCGCCGCGTTCCTGCACGAGTTGCACCGCACCGCGGCGAAGTCCCAGCCGACGGAAAGATCGGCCGGGGCGCGGCGTCGCACGACCAGCTGAGCGAGGCGCGCGCGTCCTGCGCATCGGTCTGCATGGCGATCCCGCGAACGCGCCGGCGACATCCCGACGACACCCGGCGACTGATCGCTACTGGCGATCGCTTACATCGAAATCGGCATCAATCGGCGATCGGTCGCGGTGGTAGGGTTGCCACGGAAGGTCGCGGGCCGCGCGACCGCGCGACCGCGCGACCGCGAAAGGAGCCCCGTGCCCGCAGGTGCCATCAAGTTCTCGGTACTACTCTACGGCATCGTGAAGATGCTGCGGCATACCGCGCGCAAGCACCCGGCGTTCGCGCGGCGGCTCGCGGAAAAACAATAGGACAACTCATCGGCCCGCTGCACGCTCATGGTTCTCGCGCGACGAAAGTCTGCGTTGCGCCGGGTCGGTTCGCGACGGATCTGGCTTGTCCTGGGCTGTCGGCCAAGCATTCGGGGCGCGCGCAATCGACGTGATGACGAATGCTGCCCGCGTTGGCCCCGTTCAGGCAAGCGCGGCGTCAGGCGATGTCGGGTAGGCGATGATCTGTGAGCGGCAGGCTCGCATGCGCGGGCCAGGCGCCCGGGGGCACGGGCGGTGCGCGCTCCAGCGCCTTCGGCTGCCAGCGGCCCAGGTGCACGAGAACCGCTCGCACCACCACAGGGTCCTCGATCAGCGCGATGACGCGCATCGGGCCTTGGCACTTCGGGCATTCGAGCGGATCGGCTTCGTAGACCTTGCGGATCAAGCGCGCCCAGGCGGCTTTGGCGCGGCTCGCGCGTATTCGCTCAGAGCATGGGTGACGGTGCTGGCGGCGTTGGTCGAAACGGCAGTCTTCGCCGCCCGCGCCCCGCGGCTGCGGCTCGCGTACCGGCCGCAGTCACGCACCCACTGCTCGTAGCGGTCGGGAATGTGTTTGCACAGCA
>JAABRB010000203.1 GCA_011391185.1 Betaproteobacteria bacterium | reverse complement strand
CGCGCGCAGTTCCTCGGGCCCCCGCGCGAGCTCCGCCAGGAAAGCGAAGCGCTTCTCCATCAGCGATCGCGCGCGATCCACCTCCGCGTCGACGGTCAGCTGTGCCGCGCGGCCGGCAATCTGCAGGCCGCGAATCACGCGAAACTCGGTGTAGTCCGGCGCGATCGTCGCAGCGACCCGATCATCCGACTCGAGGGCACGCGAGTGGCGCGTGGCCGGGTCGGAAGTCCAGTAGAGCATGAAGCCGTCGCGTGCGTACATGAGCGACGCCGCATGCGGAGCGTCGTCGACGCGGGTGGCGAGCGTCATCACGTGGTGGGCATCGAGAAATGCCTCGATGCGCGCGGCCAGCGTGTCGTCCGGCATGATCGGGTCAGTTGAACGCGCCGGCAGCGGCGTGCGCCGCGTACTCGTCCGCGCTCATGCCCAGGAGCTCGCGAAAGACCTTCTCCGTGTGCTCGCCGAGAAGGGGGGCCGCGCCGGTGATCTCCCCGGGTGTCTCGGACAGATCGAATGCCGGGAAGCAGCACGCCTGCTCGCCGAACACGGCGTGCGGCCGGTTGCGCCACAGCCGGCGCTCGGCAAGCTGCGGGTCGTCGAAGAGATCCGCGATCGTACTCACTTCGTGCGCGCGCACTCCGGCTGCCTGGAGTTTCTCCGCGGTGGCGCGGGCGTTCTGCGCGCGCGACCATTCTTCGATCAACGCATCGAGCGCAGCAGCATTCGTCCGGCGCAGTGCGAGCGTGGCGAAACGCGCGTCGGCCGCAAGCTCGGCCCGCCCCATCACTTCGAAGAGCAACGCGAATTCCGCATCCGACCAGCACGAGAGCGCAATCCACGCGCCGTCGCGCGCCGGATACGCGCCATGCGGTGCCGCACCGGGATCTGCGTTGCCCGCGCGCTCGGCCATCTTCCCCGAGCGGTGATACTCGAGGAGCGGACCGGCGAGGAACATCAGCCCGCATTCGTATTGCGACACGTCGATGTAGGCACCCTGTCCGGTCCTGCGTCGCCGCTCGAGCGCCGCGAGCACGGCGGACGCGCCCAGCGAAGAAGCAATGAAGTCAATGTAGGGCCCGTAGAGCAGCATCGGCGGGCCATCCGGAAACCCCGTGAGATTGCACATGCCGGCAAGCGCGGTGAGTTGCGAGCCGAAACCCGGAGTGTCGGCACGGGGGCCGGTCTGGCCCATGTTGCAGGTCGACAGCATCACGAGCCCGGGATTGGTTTCCGCGAGCTTCTCGTGATCGAGTCCGACGCGCGCCATCACGCCGGGGCGCATGTTCTCGATCACGACATCGCCCCAGTCGACGAGCCGGCGTGCCGCCGCGCGGCCGTGTCCGCTCTTGAGGTCCACCGTGATGCCGAGCTTGGAATCGTTGAAGTGCGCAAAGCAGCCGCTCGCGTTAATGCCCGGTTTGCCGTCCTGGAAGGGCGGGTATTGCAGCCGGAAACCGTCCGGCCGCGCCTTGGACTCGACGTGTACGACGGTTGCGCCGTAGTTCGCGAGCACCTTGCCGATGTGCGGACCGGCGGCATAGCTGCCGAACTCGACGACCTTGACATCCGCGAGCGCCTGCGTGGTCATGCCCGCTTCGCCTTCCGCCCGGGGGTCGCGGCCGTGCCGCCGGGCCGGAGCGCCGCGCGCACGCCGTCCACGATCGCAAAGCTTCCGCAATGACGTTCGGTGCCACCATCGGGCCTGGGAACGTCTTGCCAGAATCCGCGGGCCGCAAGCTGCGGATCGGCCGCGGTGTCGGCGACGTTGGCGACCGGATAGCCGAGCATTTCGCGGCGGTGCCCCTCCTCCAGGAACTCCCGCTTGCTCACACCCGAGAGGAACCGCTCGATCGGCGCCTCGATCGCGTCGACCTCGTCCTGGGTCACGCTGGTCGGGTCCCAGGACCGCCAGTCGATCGCCGCGAGCGCACCGAGTTCCGCGCCGCGATCGCGCATCCACGCCACGAGCTGCTCGTTGGTGCGCCGACCGGCGACGCCACCGTAGAGAATGAAGTTGATGTAGCCGTCGCGGCACGGCCAGAAGACGCGGAACCGCGCGCCGGTGACCGAGCGCCCGGTCATGTAGGCGCCGGCACGCGTCGGCGTCGTGCCCGTGATCGAGACGAATGCGGGGGCGTGCGAGATCGCGGTGATCACGGCGGCCTGCGCCGACACGTCGACGAGCTGCCCGCGGCCGCTCGTCGCGCGGTGGTGAAGCGCGACGAGCGCGCCGATCGCGGCCTGCGCACCGGTCCACGCGTAGGATTGCGGTGCGCTCACGCGGAGCGGCGTGGCACCGGCCTCGCCTGCGAGCGACATTGCCCCGCTCGCGGCCATGAGCTCGATGTCGCTCGCCCGCCACTCGGCCTTGGGGCCGGCAAGACCGAACGGCGTGATCGCCACGACGACGAGCCCGGGATTCAGCGCGGCGAGTCGCGCGTAGTCGCAACACTTCGCCGCAGCGGTCCCGGGAACGGGCGTCACAAGCAGGATGTCGCTCTGCGCCGCAATCGCATCAAAGCGCTCGCGGTCCGCGCCGAGATCAAGGTCGAGTTCGACCAGCGCCTTATTGACGTTCAGCGCGCGCCACTCGGCGGCAGCGGTGTCCGCGCCCGGCGCTTCGACCTTCGTGACCGCCGCGCCGAGATCGGCGAGCAACCGTCCGGCCAACCAGCCCAACCGGTCGGTAGCATCGAGGACCCGGCAGCCGGACAGCATTTCGCGATTCCCGCCGCGCGAAACTCGCTAGCGTCCCGTCTTCGCGAGCGAAAGCACCCAGCCTTCCATGCGCGCACGCGCCTTGGCGACGTCGTCCTTCGAGAAGAAGTCCTCCGGCTTGACCTTGTCGACCGGATACACCGGGCGATGGAAATCCTGCTCGTAGCCAAACGGCACGGTCGCATCGATGCCCATTCCGCCTTCGAACTCCGTGTTCGACGCGGTCCAGGCCTTGTCGCCCGCCGTCATGCGCTCGGCCGGCATGAACGTCTGGCCGCGTCCACCCGGGATCGGGTTGAGGATGTCGGTCCGCGGATTCACCCTAGTGGTAAGGCACCACATGATGTCGTCCATCGAGTAGATGTCGACGTCCGGGCTCACCGCGATGGCGAGGCGCATGCCCTGCGAGCACGAAAGGATCGCCGACAGGAAATTGCGCTGCCATCCTTCCTCGATCTGGTTGCGCTTCTTCACCTGGATGATGCAGCCGCCCCAGTCGGTCATGCTGTACGGGATGTGCACGTCCTGGACGATTCCGGGCTGCAGCCGCTCGCAAAGCTCGAAGATCGCCGCCTCGCGCACCGTGGTGTCGATGTTGCTGTCGTCGAACGTATGCACGCCGAGCGGAAAGATCACCGGCTTCGACTCGGGATTGCGCATCGTGATGGCCGACACGTGGAAGGTCGGCGCCTTGTAGGCCTTGCCCATGTAGCCGGCCCACTCCGGATGGAAGAACGTCTTGCCCTGCACGCCCGCCTTCTCGGACTCGGCGGTCTCGTAACGCTTGTCGCGCGGATGGATGTGACCTTCGAGCACGTATTCCGAGTCGGCGAGTGCGTAGGCATCGACCGTGCGTGCCTTGACGAGCCGAATCGGCGAGCCCTGCACCGCCCCGGCGATGCCGATCTCGTCGCAGCCCTTGGGCAGGATCACGTAGTCGAATCCGGCGCCCGCAAGCAGCGTGCAGGCCGGCGGGACCCCGAAGCACATGGTGATCGGAATCGGGTCCTCGTCCTTGTAGTGCTTGGTGATGACTTGCCACATGTGCGAGCCGGGGGAGATCTGGAATGTTCCGACGTTGCCCCAGCGGAAATTCATGCGGTTGTAGCCGAGGTCCGAGCCGCCGTCGAAATAGTCGCCGGTGACGCAGCGGATGGCCGACCCGATGGTGAGCTCGGGCTCGAGCTCGGTGTGACGGATCGCCGTGATCCACTTATTGACATCCAGGTCGTCGGTGATGACGTGCTCCTGGCAGGGCGCGTCCTTCTGCGCGATCTCGACCGGCTTCAATGGGCGAGTCAGTGCGCGCGCGAGCTTGCGGGTGCGATCGGTGGGACCGTCCCAACCAAAGTAGCGGTCGACGATCCGCATGTCGGCGAAGAGGTTGGTGATCGCGCGCGCGTGCGGCTTGCCTTTCACCTTGTTGAAGAGCATCGGCAGGCTGCCATCGAAATGTTTCTGCAGACCGGTGATTTCGAGATCGGGATTGACTTCCTTGTCGGTCTCGATCAACAGTGCCTCGGCGCGCAGCCATTCGATGGCGGCGCGCAGGCTGGTGATGTCCTTCGCGCGGCTGGCGGAAACGGGTTTCATGACGCTGCTCACGATCAATCCTCCTTGGGGGTGTTGGACTTGGCGTTCGATTTGCGGCGCACCGCGGATTCGCGGTGCATCTCACCGCTCCAGCGCTTCGCGAAATCGGCCTCGATGCCGAACTGGTCGAGCAGACGCGCGACGATATGGTCGACCATTTCGTCGAGCGTCTGCGGATGATTATAGAAAGCGGGCATGGGCGGCATGATCGTCACGCCCATCCGCGCGAGCTTCAGCATGTTGTCGATGTGCACTTCCGAGAGCGGCGTCTCGCGCACCAGCAGCACGAGCTTGCGGCGCTCCTTGAGGATCACATCGGCGGCGCGGTGCACCAGGTGCTCGCCGGTGCCGTGCGCAATAGCTGCCAGGGTGCGCACCGAGCAGGGCGCGATCACCATGCCCTCGGTGAGGAACGAGCCCGACGAAACGGCCGCGCCCATGTTGCCCGGCTCGTGGCACACCGCCGCGAGGTCGCGGACCTGCTGCCCGGTATAGGACGTCTCGTGCTCGAGCGTCTGCAGCCCCCACTTGCTGATGATCAGGTGGGACTCGACCGACGCAGCCTTCAGCGCCTCGAGCATGCGGATGCCGAAGATGGCACCGGTCGCACCCGTGATACCGACGATGAGACGTTTCATGAGTCCAGGATGTGAAATGCGGCCGGCAGTTGCCGGAACCCCGCCTCTACGAGTAGATTTAGCCCCAGGCGGCAGCACCGGGCAACCGGCTACCAGCGAATTTCATTCCAGAATATGGAACAACGAGCGACGCGCGGGATTCGCAGCACACGGGGCCTCGACCCGGAGCGCGAGGGGGCGGTGCGCCACTCCGGGACGCAGGCCATTCAGCGCGCGCTGGCCGTGCTGCGCGTGATCGCCTCGCGCGGCCATGGCGGACTGCGGCTGGTGGAGGTCGCGCGCCACGTGCGGCTCGAGCGGCCGACGGTGCATCGCATTCTGAAATGCCTGTGCGAGGAGGGCGTCGCGGCCCAGGATCCGGCGTCGCGCCGCTATCACCTGGGTCACCTCGCTTTCGAGCTGGGGCTCGCGGCCGCGCCCCAGTTCAGCCTGCGGGAGCTTTGCGCCCGCCCGCTGGCACGCCTTGCCGAACAATCGGGTGACACGGTGTTCCTGACGGTGCGCAGCGGCTACGACACGGTGTGCATCGACCGCCGCGAAGGCTCGTTTCCCATCAAGGCGCTGTTGCTCGACGTCGGCACGCGCCGCCCGCTCGGCGTCGGGGCCGGCGGACTCGCCCTGCTCATGCCGCTCGCGGACGACGCAATCGACGAGATTCTGCAAGCGAACGCCACGCGGCTCGCCGCCTATTCCGGACTGACCGTGCCGCGCCTCGCCTCACTGGTCAAGCGGGCTCAGAGCATGGGCTATGCGCTGAACGACGTGCACCTCACGCACGGTGCCCTCTCGCTCGCCCTGTCGATCCGCACGCGCTTCGGTGATCCGTTTGCCGCACTCAGCATCGGGGCGATCGAGAGTCGGATGTCGCCGGCCCGCCAGGCCGAGCTCGTCGGCCTGCTGCGCGGCGAGATCGAAGGGCTCGAGAGCATTCTCAGCAGCAAGAGCGAACTCTGAGTGCGCTTCGGGCGGGTTCGCCACTATTCTTGCGTTGAGCGTGCGCTGAGCAACGGCGCGTTCTCGGAGGAGAGGACAGGAGATTTTTCCCCTCCTCTCCGAGGAGGGGTGGACGCGTAGCGGACGGGGTGGTGGGCAGCATCGGTCGTCGTCGCAACCGCCCCGCCGCCTCCGGCGGCACCCCTCCTTGCAAAGGAGGGGATGCACACCCTGCTTACACGCTGAGCGGCGCGCCGTTCAACTCGATTTCGACGCGTCCGGGCAATCCGCTGCGCAGCGCCGCATGCAGGTAGCACGTGTTCTCGGCAACTTCGAGCAGCGTCTGCATCACCTCGTCCGGTTCGTCGGCATTCAGGAAGACGTGCGTGTCAAACGGTGCCGCGCCACCGCGCAGCGAGAAATCCTCGGTGCGGCCCGCCATGCTGAAGCGGTTGGTCTGCACGACACGTAGCCCCCGCACCTTGTACTTTCGATACTCGATATAGCGGCCGAGCTGCGTCATGTAGCAGAACGCGACGCCCGCCGCGGCATGCGCGAGCGCGGTGGGGGCGCGGCGTCCCGCGGGCCGCTCGTCGGCAAGTATGCGAAAGCGCGATCCGGGCGCGGCGGGCACCACGGTCGCCGCGACGACGCCGGCCAAGTCGACGAGCGCACTCCGGCCACCGATGAGGATCGGCGAGTAGCCCTCCGGG